>NZ_CAUPDE010000003.1:0-231874 GCF_963509965.1 uncultured Gulosibacter sp. | reverse complement strand
GATTCATCGGTTCCATCCTTGCTTGAAGAACGGAACGAAACCCAGGGCGATTCAGACTGATCGGGCCGAGGGTGTAGTCTTCGATGACCCCGGCGGCGCGCTGGCTATTGGACCAGGCGACGGCGTCCCCAGTCCGACTCGTGGGCAGGGTGACTATTACGCGACGGCCGACAACGACGCTGCGCTGCGCTCCGAGCTGTTCCGGTAGGTGCAGCCCCACAGTTTCCCGGCAGGACCCGGCGGCAGTGTTGGTTCGAGTCGACTCGGGTTCGGTGGGCAGGCGGAGGGTGAGTCGCAGCGTGTCGTCGGTACCACTCTCATCACCGGCACCATTAGCGCTGACCTTAGCCGTCCCGCCGAGCACCTGGGCGCGCAGCTGGGCCGGGCTGCCGACGGCCACTACGCGGCCGCGGTCTAAGACGGTGAGCTCATCCACCATAGACTCGGCCTCGTTGACGTTGTGGGTGACCACCAACACGGCGGCTCCGTCGTTATCGGCGCGACGCCGCAGTGCCGACCAGAGCAAGCGACGGCGTGCCGCATCCACATCATTGGTGGGTTCATCCAGCACCAGCAGAGGTACTGGAGCGGCCAAGACCATCGCCAGGGAGGTGAGCCGGCGCACGCCGCCGGATAGGCCACCACCCTCGGGCCGGGCGGCGCGGTCTGCCCAGGGGCCGAGGTCTAGCTCTTCGAGCAGGCATGCGGAAGCGGCGCGGGAGTCGCGGGCAGACAGGCCACGCAGCCGAGCGGCCAGGGTAATGGCCTGGCGTGGGGTGAGACCGTCGAGGGATGTGGTCGATTGGGTTTGCAGGGCCACCGCACGTCGAGCGAGCGCGGGGCGGCGGATGGCGTCCACACCGGCCACGTGCAGGGAGCCGGCGTCTGGACGGAGTAGCCCGACGATCTGGGAGACGAGTGTGGTCTTGCCGGCCCCGTTGTGGCCGAGCAGGCCGGAGAGCTGGCCGGCGCCGACCTGAAGGCATACGGAGTCGTTGGCGGTGACGGTGCCGAATCTGCGGGTGAGCTGGTGGATGTCGAGGATCATAGACCCCTCCCGAGTACCGAAGGTATCTGACATACTGAAGGTATTCCAAATACTGACAGTATGTCAACGGCGGGTGGGGCTCGGCAGGGAAGGAGCGGCGTCGTCGTGCTGCTGTGTAGCGATTCGGCTGGATATCATGGTTGTCGATGACGGACCTGCCCGATCCCCTCTCGCGCCGAGACATGCAGCGAATGACGCGTGAACGCCTGGTGTTCACCGCGCGCGCCGCGTTTGCCCGCGAGGGCTACCACGGGGCGCGGCTTGACCGGATCGCCAAGGAGGCCGGGTTCTCTAAGGGAGCGGTGTACTCAAACTTCGCCAACAAGGCCGAGCTGTTCCTAGCCGTTCTCGACGCCAACATTGAAGCCTCGCTCACTGACTCGGTGGGTGGGGAACCACCACTGATGGCCTTCATGGAGGACGCCGCTGGGCTGAAGCGGGAGGAGACCCAGCAGGCGGTGCGCGGAATGGGGTTGGCAACCTTGGAGTTCGTGGCGTTTGCGGCGCGAGACCCTGAGCTCGCCGCGCAGTGTGCAGTGCGGATCGACCGAGTGGTGGCGCTCTACGCGCAGGCGGCCGAAGACCTCGGGCTTGAGGTAAACGGGCTGAGTGCCCAGGAGCTCGGCGGGCTGATAATGGCCCTGGACAATGGGGCCGCCGTGCTGACGTTGGCCGGCTCAACGCAGCTGTCTGACGAGGCGGTCGACCGCGGTATAGCTCTGTTGGCCGGGTCTGCTCAGGCCACACAGGGGGCGGAAGCTGCGGATATGGGGACTGGCAGTGCCGCCGAGCCGGATGCGAGGACTACCGACGAGTCGGGTTCAGGCGCAAGCTGCGCGGCCGGCACCCACGACGCAACAGGTTCAGATGAGGTGGGATGTCCTGAAAGTGCGATCGCACGCGATACTCACCAGGCCCTCAGCGCTGAGACACGCGCGACCCTGCGTCAGGCGATGGGCCAACGGCTGCGCCGGGCGATGCCGAAGTCGACCACCGACTAACCCGAAGCGAAGACAGGCCCCGCCGTACCCGTTCCAGCAGCAAAGCTTTTGGGCTTGAAAGGAGACCACATGAGCGAGTACGGACTAAAGCAGCATTTCACCGGTGAGTGTGCCCGTGAGATCGCGAAGCGTATCAACCAGGGATCGTTCAGGATCGACACTGAGAACTACGCGGCTGCCGTTGACGCGAAGGTGGAAGGTCTCGAGCTGAAAGACCGCGTTCTTATTCTTGCGGACGAGCTCAGGAAGCGGCTCCCGGACGACTACCTCGACGCCCTTGACATCCTTGTCGACTCTCTCGGAGCAGAGCTGCGAGAGGGCGAAGGTATGTTTAACGAGTCGTGGTTTCTGATGCCCGTCGCGCGTTTCGTCGAGGAGTTCGGGTTGGATCATCCCGAACGTTCGTTGGCAGCGATCGAGGAGATCACGAAGAGTCACACCGGTGAGTACGCTATCCGGCCTTACCTTCGCCAATGGCATGAGCTGACGATGCAGACAGTTGAGAGCTGGGCCGGGTCGAAGAGTCACAACGTTAGGCGGCTAGCCACGGAGGGAATCCGGCCGAGGCTGCCATGGCATTCGCGATTCGAGCCGTTCATCAAGGATCCCCGACCCGTGATCAAGATCATCGACCGTCTCGTTGAGGACGAATCGCACTACGTTCGAACATCGGTGGCGAACAATCTGAACGATATCTCGAAGGATCATCCCGAACTGGCGATTAAAACAGCGAAGCGATGGCTCGCCGAGGCTAAGAACCAGAAGCGAGCGCTGTGGGTCGTGACGAAGGGGCTTAGGGGACTTATCAAGGCGGGCAACCCGGCAGCGCTCGCTTTGGTTGGGGCCGAACCTGACCCCTCGATCTGTGTGTCCGACGTTCGGTTGAGTACGAGCACTCCGCAGGTCGGTCAGGGAATGGAGATCAGTGCGAGGATCAGGAACAGCGGCGATGAAGCTCGCGACGTTGTTGTTGACTACCAGGTCTATTTCAGGCGGGCGAATGGTGAGCTTCGTCCTGCGACCTTTAGGCTGGGCCGGGTGCGAGTGGGGCCGAGGAGCAGTGAGGTCGTATCGAAGCGGCACTCTTTCAAGGTAGTGAAGACCAGGACCTACTACCCCGGTGAGCAGGGGCTCACCGTTCAGGCGAACGGTGCGCCTACCGACATGATTCCGTTCGTTCTCGAAGCCGGTCACGCTACCGGTGACTAGTTGTAGCTTTCTGCGTTCAGCGGATCGCAGGCGGATCATCACCGCTACACTGGGCCAGCCTCATGTCTGAAGCCTCGCAGATCGACCCTCTCCTATCCTTCTTCGCCGATGCGGAGGAGGGGTACTTGTTGCGAGAGCGTGGTCTTTCGAAGCTCCATCGAGGTGCTGGACGAAACCGAGATCACCGTCAGTGCCGAGGTTGAGGCAGGTGCTGGACCATTTCAAGCCCGCTCTGTCGCTGCCGGTTTCATCCCTGCCTCCTCTGCACCCAGGTTTGCCCCGCATCCCCGCCTTGTCGCCGCCCAGCCGAAGCTCTGCCGCCGAGCCCAGGCTTGCTTTGCCCCGCATCCCCGCCTGTCTTGCTCCGCATCCCTGCCTTGAAGATTTTTGTTTCCTGGCCTCATTTCGGTGCTGAATTTTGTTTCCTGGCTGCAAAACCCGGGATCTGGCACCGGAAATGCACACAAAGTCGGCAAATTGCAGCCAATTTTCTGAGGCCAGGAAACAAAAATCTGCAGTGGGCTGCAGGTGCAGCTGCTGGGATGCGGGGATGTGCGCGGGGAGGCGATGCGAGCCGGTGGGCTGGTGGCGGGTCGCTCTCCCGGATGCAGTAGGGTAGGCTTGGCTGGTCGCCCTCGTGCGGCAGGCCACCTTAGCTCAGTCGGCAGAGCGATTCACTCGTAATGAATAGGTCGCGGGTTCGATTCCCGCAGGTGGCTCAGATACGCCGACAATCTTGCTGTCGCACTTCGCTCGAGTTCTCATCCGAAAGGGTTCGCTGAGCCTGTCATCGTTACTAAACTTCGCCGAAACAGCGCAGCGGAAGATTTCGGGCCAAGGATGCGCGCACGGCAATCCTGCATCCGAAATCTTCCGCTGAGCTCAATCGCATGCCCGTCAACCGGCAGCAGCTAACACAACCGGCCCGGAAACTCGTAGCTAGTGGGCGAGCTCACGACGTCGCTGCGCACTAGCGAGCAGGTAGTAAATGATCGCCGTCACCACGAACCCGGTAAGCCAGGCAATGTCAATTCCCTGCACGAACGAGGCGAGCGGGCCGGTGAACAGTGGGGTAATCATGAACGGAATCTGAGCCACAATTCCGATTGCGTAGCTCCAAAGACCAACCGCGTTCCAACGACCGTAACGCCCACCGTCCTTGCGGAACATGTCATCCAGCGAGTAATCACCATGCCGCAGGGCGAAATAGTCAACGAGGTTGATGGCCGACCACGGAATCAGAACGTAGAGCAGCAGCGTCAGGAAGCTCTCGAAGTTCGCCATGAAATCACCCTGCCCGATGATGGCGATTGTTGTGGCAATCGAACCCGAAATGACGGTAGTCCAGATGCGAACCCGGCTCGAAATGACGATACCGAAATTCGATTGCATCACCGTCAACGCATTCATGACCGCCGAATAGAGTTCGACGCCGTTGATCAGTGCTGAACTCACGGCAAAAACGAGGAGCACGATCAACCCAAATGCGCCCAGGTGTTCGCCGAGGGCAGCCAGCGGGTTTGACTCGTTCGCAGCCCCGAGCAACACACCGAGCATCATCACGAATACTGAGCTACCAACCAGGCCGATATAGGTGGTCCAAAACGCGGTCTTTGGGCCGGTGTCTCGCGGGAGATATCGGGTGTAGTCCGAAACATACGGGGCGTAGGCGAGCTGCCAGACAACACCGATGGCGAGCATCGCAAAGAACCCCTCGATGTTGAAAGCCGCATCTGCACGCACCGTAGTGATCTCTGGTTTCATCCACAGCAAGAACATGGATGCGGCAACAGCAACGCCGATCATTATTGAGAGCCACACCATTGTTCGGCGAAGCAGTTCGTAGCCGTAAACACACAGCCCGATACCAAGGGCGGCGAATAGCAGAATCACTACCGTCCCGTTGAAATCGGGGAACACGGCCAGCAGCGAGTCTTTAGCCACGATGAGGATGCTCGCAAAGAACCCCATAAACATGATGAAGGCAATGAGTGCGAACAGGCTCGCGCCCAGATACCCGAACTGGGCGCGAGCCTGCAGCATTTGCGGAACACCGAGATTGGGGCCCTGCGAGGCGTGCAGCGCCGCACCAAATGCGCCCACCACGTTACCGATGAGAATCGCGACGATACTCCAGCCGATTGGCAGTCCGTAGGTGCCGCTCGCGACCGCACCGGTTACGACCGCGAGCGGCATCATATTGAGCCCCACCCAGATCGCTACTTGAGACCAGGGGTTTCCGGTTCGCTCGGTTTCTGGGATGGGCAAAATATGTTGTTGCTCAAAACGCAGAAATGATGTTGTGACTGTTGGGGGCTCTCGACGCAATGGTGCACTCCTTTGTGCTCAGCGTTCACTTAGTAGACCTCGCTTTGAGGTCTACAGGGTTTTGGGTTGTTGGTTAGCGGCCGAGTTGCGCGCTATCGGTTGCGATTGTGAATGCTTTATCGAGCAGCTCTGCAATCTCGTCAATATCTTCGCGGGTGGATACGAGGGGTGGTGACAGCTGCACGAGCGGATTTCCTTCGGCATCGATCGCTACCCGGCAAAGCAGTCCAACCTGGTCTAGCGCGGGGTTGAGATGGTGGTTCACAAAATCACCGGCACTGACTTTCTCGCTGTCCCAACGCCGGCTGTCATGGTTCGTTGCCAACTCAAATGAGCGGTGAAGCCCATCACCACGAAGGTCGCCAACGATATTCGAGTGGCGCTGTGCAACACGATCAAGAGCTTCGGCAAAATAGGGCGCGACGGCCGCGACATGCTCGACAACACCGAGCCGCTCGATGATTTCGAGGTTCTTCAACGCTGCGGCACATGCGGCAGGGTGCCCGCTATAGGTGAGTGCGTGGTTAAACATTCCTACCGGGCCGTCAAGCACCGTCTCAATGATGTGATCGCTCGCCACGAATCCACCGAGCGGTACGTGAGCGGAGGCAATTCCCTTCGCGAACGTGATGATGTCGGGCTGAAAACCGTAATGGATTGAACCGAACCAGGAACCGAGCCGGCCAAACCCGGTGATCACCTCATCCGCAATAAACAAGATGCCGTATTTGTCACACAGTGCGCGCACCCTGGGGAAATAATCTGCAGTTGGTGGTGTGAGGCTACCGCCGGCATTCTGCAGCGGCTCCATAAAGATGCCGGCAATCGTGTCGGGGCCTTCCTGAATAATCAACGACTCGAGTTCGTTGAGTAAGAAATCGGTGGTCTGTTGGGGAGTTTCGCTACGGGGGCGACGGTAACGTTTGGTGTTGTGCGTGTGGCGCACCCCGTACATGAGGGGCTCGAACATCTTGCGCACATCGGTCATACCGTTCAGCGACATGGCCCCGAAACTGGTGCCGTGATAGGCGACGCGGCGAGCAATGAACTTCATCCGCGCACCCTCACCGCGGGTCACGTGGTACTGGCGAGCCAGCTTGATCGCCGCCTCATTTGATTCGCCACCGCCCGAGGTAAAGAAAACTCGATTGAGATCCCCAGGGGCGAGCTGGGCAAGTTTCTGTGCGAGCAGTGCGGCGGCAGGATGCGCCACACTCCAGGTTGTCTGGTAGGGGAGTTCGGCGAGCTGGTCGCGTACGGCTGCGCCGATTTCCGCGCCGTGAGAGTAGCCGAGCTGCACGCAGAAAAGGCCCGCCAGCCCATCCACATAGCGTTTTCCGGTGTCGGTGAAAAGCGAAATGTGTTCGCCGCGAACAAAGACGGGAAGTTCCGCATCCCGATATTTATCGGCCGGCGTGAAATTCATCACCAGGTGACGTTTCGCCACGTCGGTGAGCTGCGCCGTTGCAGCTGAGTCGGCCTCGGTGTCGATGTTCGTTGTCATTTCCTGTTGGAGCACCATGATCTATTTCTCTTTCTGTGTGAACCTGCGTGAGTGAATGGATGCGCTGCGCAGCCGTAACATCAGCCCCACTGCATCCATGTGGTCTTCAAATCGGTGTAGTTCTCGAGCGCGTGAATCGACAGGTCGCGGCCGAACCCCGACTGTTTAAACCCACCGAAGGGGGTGGTGAAACCAAGCGCATCAACCGTGTTGACCGACACCGTGCCGGCCACGAGACGCTCAGACACTCGGTGCGCGCGCGATAGGCTCCCGGTCCACACGGATGCAGCCAGGCCGTACTCGGTTTCATTTGCGCGCGTGATGGCTTCTTCTTCGTCGTCGAACGCATCGACAACGGCAACCGGGCCGAAGATTTCGCGGGTGTGCAGCTCGTGATCGGCGGGAACACCGGTGATGATCGTGGGCTCGATGAACGCACGCGAACCGTTGATCTCGGGTCGCGACCCGCCACAGACGACCTTGCCTGTTTCTCGGGCGCGCTCGATAGTTTCCCAAACCGCATTCGCGTGCTGCGTCGAAACCAGCGACCCGATACCGGTATTCGGATCGAGTGGATCGCCGGGCGCGTACGCTTTGGCTGCTGCTACGTAATGTTCGAGAAACTCGTCGAGCACGCTGCGTTCGACCAGCACTCGCGAATTAGCCGAGCACACCTCACCCTGGTTGTAGAAGCTGCCGAAAGCTGCCTTCTGCGCAGCGAGTTCGAGATCTTCGCAATCGGCAAAAATGAGGTTGGCGCTCTTACCCCCAGCCTCGAGCGCGAGGCGTTTCATATTCGATTGGCCGGCATACTCTTGCAGCCGTTTGGCCGTCTCGGTCGACCCGGTAAAGGCGACCATGTCGATATCTTCGTGGCGGCCGATCGCGGCGCCTGTGACAGATCCGGGGCCGGTGACGACATTGAAAACACCCGGCGGGATGCCTGCTTCGACGGCCAGTTCGGCAAGACGCAGTGTTGAGTGTGGTGCCTCGACGGGCGGTTTCACGACCACCGAGTTGCCCGTGGCCAGAGCGGGCGCGATTTTCCAGGTGGCGATTTCAAGCGGATAGTTCCAGGGGACGATGATGCCGATGACGCCGAGCGGTTCGCGGGTGACGAGCGCGGTTGATCCCGGTGGCGTAACCGGAATGCGGTCTTCGAGTTTTTCGATGGCTTCGGCATAGAAACGCATCAGCGCCGCCGAACCCGGTGCATCAATAGTGCTGGCCTCACGAATTGGTTTGCCCATATCGAGCGAGTCGTCGAGCGCCAGCTCTTCTGCGTGTTGTTCCATCAGCTTCGCGAGCTCAAGAAGCCGTTCACGTCGGAATCCGGCACCGGCTCTCGACCATTCGCCCGAGTTGAAAGCCTGGCGGGCTGAGGCGACTGCAGCGTCGACATTGGTGGGTTCACAGTGATGCAGCTGCGACAGCTGTTCGCCGGTTGCCGGGTTGGTGGTGGTGATTGTTTTGCCTGAAGCGGCGTTGACGCGCTTGCCGTGCACGAAGGGCCGACCGTCGAGGCGGATGGATTGCGCCGCGGATTTCCAGTATTCGTAGTCTTTCGTCACGTGGCATCTCCTTCAGTGTTGTGCTGCCGATGTAGCCGTGCACCGGGCCGGCGGTGTTTTGGGTCGACCGACTCGTGAGATGCAGCGGTGTACCTCAGGTCGGCTTCGATCATGTTTGAACTGGAGCTCTTCGTTGAGCTGTCACTTTTGACGAGGTGTGACCCAGTATTGGGGGCCTGTGGCCATCTGTAAAATAGCAAAAAGTGGCCCGAGCGATCACTATTATTGATCTTGTTGCAGTTGTCCTGGTGGGCTGCGGCGTCGAGGCCGTGCCCGGTCTGCTCACTGAGCGGCCTTGTGTGTGCCTTAGTGGGATCTGTGTGTGTTCTGCCACATACAAATGCCGCTAAGACACACAAATGGCGGTGAATCGCGGCAGCGGGATGCGGTAAGCGACAGGATGCGGCGGCGCAGCAATGTGCGGTAGCAAGGCGGTGCACTTGGCAGCCGCGTGACTGTACTCTGGCATCCAACCATTCACAAAGGAGTGCTGCCATGGTTACTGACTCGAAGCTCTCGCATAACCGCCCCTATCAGCGGCTGCTCGTCGCTAAAGTCAGTAATGAGCTTTCGTCGGCAATTAGTTTGGTTGCGCTGCCACTGGCGATAGTTGCCGTCACACAGGATGTGGTGCTCGCGGGTGCGGTTGTGGCGATAACTTCAGGGGCACTTGTGCTTTCGCAGGCACTTACTGGTGCAGCTGTTGACCGGTGGGGCGCCTCTTTTTCGCTGCGAATCTCGTCGGCGCTTCAAGCCCTGGGGTGGCTTCTGGTGCTGGTCGGAATTTTTCGGACGAGCGTGTTTTTGATGTTCTTCGGTGCGTTGATTGCTGGTGCAGCTTCGGGAATAGACGGGCCCGCCGAACAGCGGCTCATGAAACTGGTGGTTGCACCTGCGCAGATGGGGCGGGCCAGCGCGGTGGGGCAGGGGCGCGAGGCGGCTGCAGAACTGCTCGGAGGCCCATTCGCTGGTTGGCTTTTCGCGATACAAACGCACATGCCGTTTTTGGCGCAGATCGTATTGAACACCCTGGCAGCATTCGCAACTCCGAAAGCAAAAGAGAAAGTAACTGCTCAGGGGGGGAGCTATTGGGCGGAACTTGCCGAGGGATTTAAGCATGTATTCGCCGACGGCGCACTGCGTGGTATCGCCCTGATCTCTGGCATCGCGAATTTAGCGATGGCGCTCACGCCACTCACCCTCATTTTCGAATATCAACAATCAGGAATACCCGCACCGCTCATCGGTGCGCTCTCAACATTCTTTGGTGCCGGAGTGATTTTGGGTGCGCTTATCGCCGGATGGATGGTTGAACGGTTTTCGCTCGGGGCCCTTGGGATTGTGGCATTGAGCGGCTTCGCGCTCGCGCAGGCCGCGATTGCGTTCGGGTACCAAAATTTCTGGTTCACCTGCGCGATCTTTACGCTCTCAGCCGTACTGCTGCCACCGTTCAATGCATCCGTTGTCACCTACATGAACGTCACAAGTGACGAGAAGATTCTTGGCCGAGTGACGTCAGCAACCGGGGTGCCGGGGATGATTCTCATGCCCATCGGGTCGCTACTGGCGGGCCTGCTGTTTGAGTGGTCTGGTGCGGCTCCTGCACTCTATGTCAGTGCAGTCGCGGCAATGATTGCCGCTATTTTCATGGGCATCGAGCCGCAGCTTCGTCGGATGCCGAAGCTGAGCGAGCTGTGCCCGGACGAATAGTCGCTCGTTTTCGGGCAGTGTGTGTCTTAGCGGCATTTGTGTGTGGTCTGCCACATACAAATGCCGCGGAGAAACACAAATGCGGAAGGTACGGCGCTGCGGCGCCGCAGCGGCGTGGGTGCGGCGTAGCGGCGGTGGGGTGGCTGCGGCGCGAGCACGCCACCACGCCAGATAGGATGCGTGCGGGGAAAGGACGTTCATGGTGGATGCGCGGATGATGCGCTGGTTCGGCGGCGCAGCGGCGCTGATTGCCGGGCTGTCGCTCGGTGCCGCATCCACACTGATCGTCCCGGCCACCAGCGCTGACGACACCAACACCACACAACCCACGTCGACTCCCGACCCGTCACCACTGCAGCGAGCCGAATTCCGCCAGTGTTCGCTGCAGCCAGCAATTGACGCGGCCGGCGATCTCACCGTTCACGCCACATTCACCGATGATGCCACCGGGCAGCTGCTCGCCGAACTCCACGACGACGAACCGGTGCCAACCGCATCCGTCATGAAACTCGTCACCGCCGCCACCGCCTACGAGGTGCTCGGCCCCGACTACCGCCTCACCACGCAGGTCGTGCCCGGGATGCAACCCGGCACCGCGGTGCTTATCGGCGGCGGCGACCCGACCCTGCGCTCGGGTGACAGCAGCTACTTCCCCGGCCCCACCGCATCCATCGCAGACCTTGCCGCCCAGCTCGACAACCAGCACATCACCGCTATTGGAATCGACACGAGCCGCTACTCCGGGCCGCAATGGCACCCATCCTGGGAACCTGAAGACCGCACTCTCGGGTATATGTCGCCCATTTCGGCGCTGATGGTCGACGGCGGGCGGGCCGACCCGGCGGCGCAAGAGTCGCCCCGCAGCGAAGATCCTGCAGTCGATGCCGGCGCTGCGTTTGCGGCGCACACTGGCGCACCGTTCGACCCTGCGCTCAAGCCGGCGCCGGGGGCTATGCCGCTGGCAACCGTTGAATCTCCCACGGTTGCCGAACTCGTTGATCTGATGCTGCTCGAGAGCGACAATGTCATCGCTGAGGTGCTCGCGCGCGAAGTGGCGATCGAGCTCGACACCGGCACCGATTTTGATGCGATTAATCAGGCGCAGCGCCGGGCGCTGCTGTGGCTCGGGATCGATGTGACCGGGTTTGTTGGTGCAGATGGCTCGGGGCTGTCGCGCGACAATCGTGCATCCGCCGAAACGATTGATGAGCTGCTACGCGTCGTCAACGCTCATGATGAGCTGGCGCCGATGCTTTCGGGGCTGCCTGAGAGTCAGCGCAGCGGCACCCTTGAGCGGCGATTTCCCGAGTTGACGGATGGGGTCGTGAGTGCCAAAACCGGGCAGATCACTGAGTCGCTCGGGCTTGCTGGATGGATTGATGTTGATGGCGGGCGCGTGCGAATGGTGGTGATGGTCACCCGCCCTGCCGGTGATGAGAATGCACCGCTTTCGGTGGACGTCGATCGGCCGCTACTTGACAATGTGGTGGCCCGCGCCCAGGAGTGTGGACTGCAGCTGGCCGGGGAATAGGCTGCTGCTCTTGAATACTGGTCTTGCGGCGTACTGCGGATTTTTGTTTCCTGCGATCAGAATTTTGGCTGCAAAAATGGCATTCTGAGCCTAAAAACGACCTAAAACTGGGTTTTTGCAGCCAGGAAACAAATCTCCCGTCTGAACTGCAGCCAGGAAACAAATTTCTGCAGTGAGGCAGAGGTGCGCGCTGGGGCTGGGATGCGCGCTGGGGCTGGGATGCGCGCGGGGCTGGGATGCAGGCGCGCAGGGCTGGGATGCAGAGATGTACGGCAGGCGCCGGGGTGAAGCCGGTGCAGGGATGCAGGGGCAGCGCCGGAATGTGTCGTGTAGGTGCAAAGGGGGCGTCGGTGGTGCCGACACCCCCTTGAGTTCGCCGGAAGCGTCTCTAGACGTACTCGCCCCGAAGGATGCGGCGAAGCACCTCAGTCACCATTGCGACGCCCGCAAGCATGTCGTCATTGCTGGTTAGCTCGCGCTCATTGTGGCTAATGCCTTCCACGCTCGGAACAAATAGGAAGACAGTTGGCACAACATCCTTCAGATTCGTCGAGTCGTGTCCGGAAAGGGTCTTGAGCACGGTGTGCGAAAGGCCGAGCGATTGGGCAGCGGCTTTGGCCAGTTCAATACCGGCCGTGTCATATTGCTGTGCGGGCCAGGAATGCTCGGGTGTGAGCTCGATCTCGACTTTCGCTCGGGCTGCTGCCTCAACAACACGGCTCCGAAACTCGGCAACGGCACGAGTGAGTCGCTCCCGGTCGCTCGAACGGAAATCAACCCGCAAATCAACCTGGCTTGGCACCACAACCGGTGAGTTTGGCAAGACGTGGAACTCGCCACACGCTGAGTTGACGCTGGCTTGTTCATCGCTGAACTGTTCAGCCACTTCACGGGCTGCGGTGACAACAAGTGCGCCGCCAAAAAGCGCGTCGTGGCGATCTTCGAGCATGGTGGCGGCGGTGTGTCCCTGGTCGCCGCGAACCTGACACGTGAACTTCTCGGCACCCCACGTTGCGTCAACGATGCCGATCTGGATGCCGGCGTCTTCGAGCCGACGCCCCTGTTCGATGTGCACTTCCACATAGGCATCGAGTTCAATAGCAAAGTCACCGGTTGCCGACATTGCCGTGAGCGCATCCCCCACGGCGACTCCCGCTGCGTCGGTGATTCGCAGTGCATCCTCAACATCGAGCTTCTTGGTGAATACCGAACTTCCCATCATCGATGGGGGGAAGCGACCGCCCTCTTCGTTGAACCAGTTGATAACGGCGATATTGAACTTTGAGTCGGTCTGCTTGCGTAGCCGGGCCGCTGCGTGCGCGCCCGCGAGCACACCGTAAGCACCATCGAATCGACCGCCGCGAGGTTGTGAGTCAAGGTGCGAGCCCACGCCCACCCACGGTAGGCTCGGGTCGAACTCAAGCAGCGCGAACTGGTTGCCGATACTGTCCTGTCGCACTTGGAAGCCAAGAGCTTCCATCAGGCCGCGGAACCACTGTCGGGTTTGGCCATCAGCGGGTGATCCCGCCTGCCGTTCGACACCACCGTTGGGGGTGGCGCCGATCGAGCTCATCGATTCGAAATGCTCGAGAAATGTTGCGTTGTCGATGTTCAAGGTGCCTCCTTTGGTCTTGAAACCTGAAATGGGAAGTGAATTACTCATCGGCCGAATAGGTGCGCCGGCCACCGACATAGGTCGCTTGCACATCAAGCTCATCAAGGCGTTCGGTGTGCAGCGGAGAGCCGCTCAGGGCCACGAAATCGGCTAGTTTGCCTGCCGTCAGCGTTCCCCTGTCGTTGATTGTGCCCGTGGCAATGGCACCCCACTCGGTGTAGAGCCGCAGTGCCTGCTCTCGATCGAGCCCCTCGTTCTCACCAATGATCGAGCCGTCCTCCGAAACTCGATCGATGGCCGCTTGCATCGCGCGGCGGACGTTGATGTCGCAAACCGGTGAATCGCTGGATCCGGCAACGATGACCCCCGCATCCACGAGCGTTTTGCCTCGATAGAGGGTGTCGCGGCGATGTTCGCCAATCCGATCAACCATTTCGGCGCCGAACAGATGAATGAAGCCATGCTGCGGGGTAACTGCCACCCCGAGCTTGGCTGCTCGCTCAACCTGGTCGGGTCGGGAGAGCCCAAAATGCTCAATCCGATTCGGTGTTGAACGCCGACCGTAAGTGTTCTGGCACTCCTCGATAATGTCGAGCGCCAGGTCGATTGCCGCATCCCCGATCGCGTGCAGCGCGAGATTCCAGCCCGCCCGGTAGGCGCGTGCCACACGGTCGTGTAGCTCATCCGCCGGAGTCAGCAGGTAGCCGTGGTTGTGGGGGTGCCCACAGAACGACTCGGTGACGGCAGCAGTTCTGCCGAGCAGCGACCCATCGGTGAACACTTTGACCGGGCCGAGCGAAACAAGTTCGTTTCCGATGCCAGTGCGGATGCCGAGCGAAAGCCCGGCAGCGTGCTGTGTGCCCTGGAAGTCTGCGGTTGCGCCCTCAATATCTTCCAGTGCATCCAGGGCTGGCATGAGCTGCGCGCGCGCAAACAACTGACCGCTTTCGGCTGCGGTTTGGTAGGCGGCAACTTCGACCGGTGAATGTCCGATCCAGCCACCACCAACACCCGCTTCGGTGAAGCTCGTGATGCCCTGCGTCGCGTACTCTTTCGTTGCGGTGTGCAGTGCAGCGACAATCTGGTCGTGCGAGTAGGGGAGGATTAGCTGCTGCAAGAGCCCCTGGGCAGCTTCTTCAACCAGCCCCGTGAACTTACCCGATTCATCCCGAACCAGCACCCCGCCCTGCGGCGGTTCAAAGTCGGGGTCAAAAGCACCAACCATCCGGAGCGTCGCCGTATTGGTGAGTGATGCGTGCCCCGAAATATTCCGGATGTACATCGGGTGGTCGCCTGTGATTTCATCGACCACTCGAATGTCTGGCAGCTGCCCGCCGTGGTGCATCTCGCTGAACCCGATCCCATACACCCACTCACCCTCGTCGAGCTTGGCGACAGCGTCGCGGAGAAGGTCATAGAACTCATCCAAGCCGCGCGCCTCAGCGACCGGGATGCCGTTGAGGCCGAGCCCCCACCAGGTCGTGTGGCAGTGAGCATCAATGAAACCCGGCATGATGGTCTGATCCGATATCGATCGACCGGCACGGCGCTGAGGTCAAAACCATCGAGCTCCTCGTCGAACCCAATAATTCGACCGTTCGTGATTCCAAACCGTTTGGCTGTTGGCCGAAGGCGGTCGAGGGTCAAAATCTCGTTCGCTTCGATGATCAGATCAACCATGATCCTCCTCCAAGTCCCTCACAGCTTCGCTGCAGGCGGGCAATGCGCGGCATCGGTCTAGGTGCGGATGCACTTGCTGTCGGATACGACTTCGATGTCGTATAGCCCTAGCGTGGCACTTTCCGAACTGGTGCGCTAAGGGCATGCGCAACCGACCCAGTAGGATTCTTGGGTAGATGCACAATTCGCAGAGGTTTTGGGGGGAAATTTTTTGGCTGGTGAGCTGACAACGAAACCCGAAACTGCTGATCGGGAACGCTGGCTGGAGCTTATTTCGCGTCTCGATATGGAAGCGATCCTGGCCGACTTTATGGAGCGTCTCGACGAGATGCCCGAGTATCGCGACGGCAAGGTGTCGATCGCCGAGCGCGTCCGGAACTCGAAGGAAGCCTTCACTGAATTCATCGCGCGGATGCGCGGTGAGGGTGATAACGAGAGTTTTCGCCGTGCCGGATTTTCGCTCGGCGTTGCGCGGGCACATAGCGGTATTTCTAGGGCCACGCTCAGTACCGTTATCAACACCGACTACCTGGTTATTTGGAACGGGTTGGTTTCAGTGGCCGATCCAGAGGATGTCCCGCTATTGCTGCGGCATGCCGATCTCGTTTGGGGCATTGTCGAAGAATATGGCCGAGCTGTGCAGGACGGGTATCTGGCCGAGTGCGAACTCATTGCGGAGGAGCGGCAGTTCCGTGAGCGGACACTGCTCGTGGAACTCATCGACCACGACAGTGTGAGCGATTCGAGGTCGCGGGAAATCGCTGAAGTGCTGGGGTTGCCGGTTGACGATGGGTTCGTAATTCTGGCTGCGGTCGGTGTGGAAGCGGTGGAACTGCGGAAGGACCTCAACCCGAAAGCGCGGGTAGAAGGGGCTGTCAGCTTCTTCTATCGAGAACGCACACTGATGCTCATCGCATCCCGTTCCTCGTGGCGTACGTCGCCAGCACTTCAATGGGTTCGTGCTGCGGGCTATGGCGCAATAGTTTTTGTTGATCGTTTTAATGATGTGCGCACGGGAGCTCGGCTGGCGCACGGGCTGGCGCAGCTGCCATCAAGGGTGGGCCGGCAGCGACGCAGCCTTGATGACTGGCCGCAGCTGGTGAAACAAGAGCTACAAAAATCGCATCTGTCTGCGGTTGTCGAAATTGAAGCCGGCCTGGATGCGTGCAGCGAGACTGAGCGAGAATTGCTCGAGCGTTCAATACGCGCCTACCTCGAGACCGGCAGCGTCCGAGAAGCCTCGGAGCAACTGTTTTGCCATCGCAATACGTTGACGAATCGCATGCGTCGATTTGTCGAACTCACCGGGCTCGACGTCACCGTGCCGGTGCAGGCCGCCAGAGTGGTGTTGGCCTGGGCATAAATAAACTTCCTCCAGTGTGCAGGTGCACACTGGGAGAGTTGGGTCGGTGACACTTGCCTATCGCGCGAGCGGCATCAGAATTGGGATGCTCATACGGAGGCTGCAACGGTGCAGCAGCGCGTTTTCGCGCGTGAGTCAATGGAGTAGGAGCTTCACATGACCCAACAGTCCCCTGAATCGCTTGCAAAGGCAGAAACAGCGACAGTCAATGTCATCTCGCCAAAAGATGCGAAACGGGCAGCCTACGGCGCTCTCGCTGGCAACGTGCTCGAGTGGTACGACTACTTCTTGTTCAACACCGCTGCCGCGCTGGTGTTCAACGTCCAGTACTTCGTGTCAGATAACGCGGCCGCCGCATCGATGGCCTCTTTTGCCACCCTGGCCGTTGGCTTCTTCATGCGGCCACTGGGCGGGCTGCTATTCGGTTGGCTCGGAGACAAGATTGGCCGCAAGGCCGTGCTGATGATCACCGTGGTCGGTATCGGCATCGCCACCGGCCTCATCGGCATCCTGCCGAACTACATGTCGATTGGTATCGCGGCACCGATCTTTCTGATCATCCTGCGAATGTTCCAGGGGCTGTTCATCGGCGGTGAGTGGGGTGGCGCGATGACCTTGGCGGTCGAGCACGCGCCGCTGAAGATGCGTGCCGCGATGGCGGCTATCCCGCAGCTCGGTTCGCCGATCGCCACGATTCTTTCTTCCGGTGGTATCTACCTGCTTGCTCTCTACCTGTCGAAAGACAGTTTCGACGCCTGGGGTTGGCGTATCCCCTTCCTCGCGGCAATTCCGCTGCTGCTGATCACGCTGTGGATTCGCGCGAAGCTCAACGAATCGCCAGTATTCCGGCAGCTTGAAGAGTCGGGTACGAAGGAAAAGACGCCGGTGGCGGCTGTCTTCCGCACGTCGTGGCGACAGATGCTCGTTGGTGTGCTCGCTGCGCTGCTCGGCACCGCAGGTTTTTACATCGTCACCTCGTTCATCATGAACTACGGAACGCGTGTGCTGGGCATCGAAAAAGATGTCGTCCTTGGTGCAACCATGGTTGGCGCGGTATTCCAGCTTGGCGCGGTCATTCACGCGGGACGACTCGGGCAGCGCTTTGGTGCCTCGAAGGTCATCATTTGGTCAGGTATCGCGGGTGCGCTCGTCGCATTCCCCTGTTTGATGCTGGTGCAGACGACTCAGCCGCTTCTCGTTGTTGCCGGTGTCGTTATCGGTCTTGTGACGCTCACCTACTCCTTCGCCGCAACCGGGTCAGTGCTCACGGGCCTGTTCGCCTCGTCGGTTCGTCTGACCGGTGTGTCACTGACCTACAACACCTGCAACATCCTGGCGGGACTGACGCCGCTGATCTCGACGGCGCTCGTGACCTGGGCAAGTGACCACTGGTGGCCGGCTGCAGTGCTGCTCGTGATCTTCTCGCTGGCAAGCGCACTGGGTGGCCTGCTCGCTCCCAAGCTGAGCCAGCAGTACGAGGACTACACGCACTAAATACGTGCGTCGGGGCCGGGGATGCAGATCCTCGGCCCCGCTTTATTTGCGCGTTTATCGGCGATTGCGGTGCGCCAACCACGCACGCAAATTACCGAGCAGGTGCAGGATGAGCGAAACCGCCAGGAACGCGACGACGACATATCCCATCATCCCCATCACCCGGCCCCAGCCACCGTCGAGGGTGGGATCGAGGAACTTGTAGGGATACCAGCCGGCGATCGCGCCGCGAATCCAGGTGTAGGCGAGCCACGCGATCGGCAGCAAAAGCCATACAAGCGGCCGCCACCAACGGGCGCGGCGCGTCGTGGTAATCAGCAGCCACCCGAGTAGCGCCGCGACGGGGGCGACCCGGTGGGCGACGATGTTGTGCCACGGCAGATCCCAGCGCGCGAACTCGCCGGGTTCGGCCACGAGCACTGCGTAGATGATGCCCGTCATCACCATCATGAATGTGAGCATGCCGCGCAGATCATCCCACCACACCGGCAGCTTCTTGCGCGTCGAAACCGCGCCGACCACGCACGCGATGCCGAACAGTGCGTTCGACATGTTTGTGAAGTGCGAGAGCGTTTGAATGAGCGTGTTATCGGATGCGCCGGTGGCAGCTCGCCACGCGTTGTACACCACCGAGGCGATTGCGAGCCCACCGATCACCAGCCGCAGCAGCCGGATCCACGACCGATCGGGATGCAGAGCGTTATTGAGCTTCGGAGCACGGTTTACTGCGGGTAGTGTTCGCGACGGCATGACAGACAGTCTGGCACGGGTGGGTTTTCGTCGCCCTAGCGCCATTCCAACAACTGTGCTCAATCTGGTCAGCGTGAGCTCAGCGGAAGATTTCGAGGTCAGGATGCGCTCCACGGCATCGAAGCGCCGAAATCTTCCGCGTTCCTCACGCCCGGCCGCCCCATTGGTAATCGCGAGTTGCCCGACATCGATCATTGCAGCAGGGATTTGAAGCGGACCAACCCGTCTAGCAGTTTGCCCATCCCAACCACCGGCATACATCACGCGCAGCACGCTTTCATCGGACGTCGTGAGGCAGATCACGTGAGGGTCGCACATCGACGGTCGCGAAGGTGCACGAGGTCGCTGCCATATAGCGATCGAGGTGCGGGCGGATTGGGCTACGGGGTTCTGCGCGAGTACGTGAAGGCCGAGTTCGGTGCTGTAACCGGACTGAACTGGCTCGTCCTGACTTTGTAGCTCTTGCACGTTCATGCGTGACTGAAGCCATAGCGGTAAGCCGGCTGCTGCATTGTCGAATTCACTTCGTTCTCACGAAGTCCGTACACTAACTCCTCATGGCTGCCGAGGTTCTGTCAATGCGCAACGCATTCGCGTTCATCGCTCTCAGCTCGGCTGGTATTGCGTGCTTTGCGGCGGTCGACGTCGTTTATTTCCAGACACTCGGCTATTCGCTCGCATTTATCGGCTTGATGGCGGCAGCTTTCAATATCGCGCTCACCGCTGCGGAGCTTCCCTTCGCGGTGCTCTTCGATCGCTACTCAAACAAACGCGCCCTGCAAATCGGAAATGCACTGCGCATCGCCGCCTTCGCGCTGTTCTTCGCGAACCTCAACGAATCATCCCTCGTGCTCGCACAAATCATTGCGGGTGTAGCCACAGCTGCAATGACGGGCACCTCGAACGCAATCATCGTCAACTCGCTTCCAAGCCGTGACCCCGACGTGATTGCGAAGGCATACGGCAAGATCACCTATGTGTCCGCTGCGGCTGGCATTGTCGGGGGCCTCACCGGAGTGCTCATTTTCGCGGTCTGGCCACAGGGAATCTGGTTGGCCGCCATCGTGTTCTTTGTCGCCGCAGGCATCGTGATCGCGTTTTTTCGCGACAAAATCACCGACCACCACCAACTGCCCTGGCCCAAGTTCGTGCGCCAGGCGCTCGGGACCGTTCGTGCGCCCCATGCCTGGCTCGTAGTCGTCACCAACGCCGCCGCAGTCGCGCCATTCTTCCTGTGGCAAGTGAAGTTCAATGAGGTCTCGCTCGTGTTTCTCGCCATCGGCTACCTCGGGCTCAACATTGCCAACCTTGTCGGGCCGATGCTGTTGCGCATTCTGAAGATCCGCGTCGCACACCTTGCGGTCGTTGCCATTATCAACGTCGCCGCAACGGTAGCGTTTGCACTCTCGGAAGGTCCGGTACTGATCTGGGCATCGTTCGTCGTCCATGTTGCGTTACAGGGCATGCTGCAGGTGCTGGTTGCCGGGCTTTTTCACCAGGGCGTGCCGGATGGTGTGCGGGCAACGGCGGTATCGATTCTGTCGATGACCCACTCGCTGGTCGTAGCACTGGTGGCACCGATCGTCACCTGGGTGGGGCAAACCTTTGGGCTCGGCTGGGGTGTGTCAATTTCAGCTGTTCTCTACCTGTTGATCACCGCCGGCGGATTACAACGCCGCATTCGGCAGGCAGGGAAGGGTGCCAACGGTGAGAACGACGCCGGTGTCGACACCGGCCAGTGAGTTCAGCGGAAGATTTCGGCGCCAGGATGCGCTAAAAGCCATCAAAGCGCCGAAATTTTCCGCGTTCCTCACGCCGGGCAGCAAAAAGTCGGCGCCGTCGCGAACAACCCCACAGTTCGCGACGGCGCCGAGCCGAAAACCCTAGTCTTCGCGGATACACGCCACCGACGGCACACCATCGCGCGCCAGCCCGTGCGTGTCTCCCGCAAAACCGGGGAATTCATCGGCAATCGCCGACTCGACCACCAGGTAGTCGACCATCCGCTGGGTCACCCGCTCACCGGGCACCACCAGCGGAATCCCCGGCGGGTACGGCGTTAGCAGCACCGCGGTGATGCGCCCCGCTAACTCAGGCAGCGGCACATGCTCTACCTTCCCCGAGGTCATCGCGGTCCACGCATCCGCCGGCAGCATCGCCATCTCGGGGTCGTCGAGATAAATATCGGTCGATAGGTTCGCGAAGTCGGTTTCGCGGTAGCGTTCGTGCATCGCCTGGCACAGATCCGCCAGCCCGCGCCCGCGATAGCTTGGCTCTTCGGCGCAGAATCGCGGCATTACCCGCTCGAGCGGCGCGTTCTCGTCAAAGGCGCGCTTGAACCGGTGCAGCTCGGCAATCAGCGTGTTCCAACGCCCCTTGGTCACACCGATCGTGAACAACACAAACAGGCTGTACAGCCCGATCTTCTCAACCACGATGCCGTGCTCGGCGAGGTACTTCGCCAGCACCGGCCCCGGAATCCCAATCTCGCCAAACGAGCCGTCAAGGTTCAGACCGGGCGTGGTGAGCGTCACCTTCAGCGGGTCGAGCATCGTGAACTCGTTATCCACCGAGTCACCAAAGCCGTGCCAGGCATCCTGCGGCCGCAGCAACCAGTCGTTACGGTCGAGCTGATCGGCACCCTGCGAGGTTTCGGGGCCCCACACCTCGAACCACCAATCGCCGGGTTCGCGCTCGGCGCCGATACGGGTGATGGCGCGGCGGAACTCGAGCGCTTCGGTAATGGCTTCGCCCACCAGCGCCCGGCCACCAACCCCGCGCATCATCTCGGCCGAAACATCACAGCTGGCAATGATCGCGTACTGCGGCGAGGTGGAGGTGTGGATGAGATACGACTCGTTGAAAATCTCGCGGTCGAGCTGGCGGGTGGCCGAGTCTTGCACCAGCACCTGCGAGGCCTGCGAAAGCCCGGCGAGCAGTTTGTGGGTCGACTGTGTGGCATACACGAGCGACGATTCGGTGCGCTCGGCAGTGTTGTCGACGGCGTGCATTTCGCGGTACAGCTCGTGGAATGCGGCGTGGGGCACCCAGGCCTCATCGAAGTGCAGCGCCTCGACATGCCCGTCGAGGGTGCGCTTAATTTCGTTGGCGTTGTAGAGGATGCCGTCATAGGTCGACTGCGTCAGCGACAAAATCTTGGGCGTTGCGTCGGGGTTGTCAACCAGCGGATGGTTGCGGATGCGTTCGCGGATCGCTTCGGGATCGAACTCGCTGCGAGGAATGGGGCCAATAATGCCGGCTCGGTTGCGGGTGGGGTGTAGATAGATTGGCACGGCGCCGGTCAGCATCAGGCTGTGCAGGATCGACTTGTGGCAGTTGCGGTCAACCAGCACCACATCGCCGCGGTTCACGCACGAGTTCCACACGACCTTGTTCGAGGTGGAGGTGCCGTTAGTCACAAAAAACAGGTGGTCGGCGCGGAAGGTTTCGCTGGCGCGCTGTTCTGATTCGGCGATTGGCCCCGAGTGGTCGAGCAGCTGACCGAGTTCTTTCACCGAGCTCGACACATCGGTGCGCAGCATGTTTTCGCCAAAAAACCCGTGGAAGAGCGTGCCCACCGGCGACTTCAAAAAAGCGGTGCCGCCCGAGTGGCCGGGGGAGTGCCACGAGTAGGCGCCGTCGTTTGAATAGTGAATGAGCGACTTGAAAAACGGCGGCGCAAGTTCGCGCAAATAGTTGGCGGCTTCGCGCTGGATGGTGCGCGCCGCGAATGCCGGCGTGTCTTCGTGTGCGTTGACGACGCCTTCGATTTCACTGAGCACCTCGACGGGGATGCGGCGAGCGGTGAGCTGTTCGCCATACAGATACATCGGGATGCGTTCGTTCTGTCCCCGCACCACCGCGACGAACTCGCGCAGCGCATCCATATGCCGGTCGTCCTCACTGGTCATAGCTCGGGGATCAACCACGTACACCACCGCCGAGTTGTCGGTGGTGAGGCGGCCGAATGCGTTGGCGTCGTCAACCGTGTGGATGTGTTCAACGGTGGTGCCCGAATCACGCAGGGCGGTTTCGAGCGCGTCGAGTGCCGCCCAGGTTTCGGGAGCTGGCTGCACCGAGTTGGTGACGATCGCGATGGGGAAGTCGATGGTCATGTCGTGCCTTCGCGGTGGGTGGTAACCGGGTGGGTTACTGGTGGATGGATGCACAGCCTCTTTGCCATGCGTCAGCAGCCTAGCGTGAAATGTGAACGCCGTTCGCCTAGTTTCCTGAGGTGTCGGCCGGTGTTTTGGGTGCGTCTGCGTGCGTGTGCACAAGCTGAACGTGATGGTCGAGTGCGCTGGCACTAAGGCGGCGTTTCAATTACCGGTGTAGTTTCGATGCAGTGCATCCGTCAGCGTCGACCACCGTGTGGCGAGCGTAAACGCGGATCCGCATCATTTGGAACTTTAGAGAGGCACAGATGAGCTACCCCACCGAAGCAGAACTGCTCGCCAAACTCCCCACGCAGCTGTACATCAACGGCGAATGGGTTGACGGCGAGAACGAACCGTTCAGCGTTTACGACCCGGCCACCGGTGAAGAACTGGTCAAGGTCGCGAACGCCACCCCCGCTCAGGCAAAGGCAGCTCTTGACGCTGCGGTCGCGGTTAAGGACGAGTGGGCACGCACCACTCCGCGTCACCGCTCCGACCTGCTGCGCGCGGCATTCGACAAGATCAACGAGATGCGCGACGAGTTTGCGCTGCTGATGACTCTCGAAATGGGTAAGCCGCTCAATGAATCGCAGGGTGAGGTCACCTACGGCGCCGAGTATGTGCGCTGGTTCTCAGAGCAGGCACCGCGCGTGCTCGGCCGCTACGGCTCGACCCCCGAGGGCAACGCCCGCATGATCGTTTCGAAGCACCCGGTGGGCCCCTGCTTCCTCATCACCCCGTGGAACTTCCCGCTGGCGATGGCCACCCGCAAGATCGCTCCGGCGCTTGCGGCCGGTAACACCTGCGTGGTGAAGCCCGCATCGCTCACCCCGCTGACCACGCTGCTGTTCGTGAAGGTGCTCGAAGAGGTCGGCGTTCCCGCCGGTGTGGTCAACGTCATCACTTCGCGCGACACCGCCGGTGTGTCGAACCAGATCATGGAAGACCCGCGCCTGCGCAAGGTTTCGTTCACCGGTTCGACGCCGGTGGGTGTTGGCCTGCTCAAGAAGGCTGCCGACAACGTGCTGCGCTCGTCGATGGAGCTTGGCGGCAACGCACCGTTCGTGGTGTTTGAAGACGCCGACCTCGACAAGGCGGTTGAGGGTGTGCTCGCCGCGAAGTTCCGTAACATCGGCCAGGCCTGCACCGCAGCGAACCGCATCTACGTGCACTCGTCGGTTGCTGGTGAGTTCGCGAAGCGTGTTGGTGAAAAGGTTGCCGCCTACAAGATGGGCCGCGGCACCGAGGATGGTGTGGTGATCGGCCCGCTCGTCGAACAGAAAGCGGTCGACAAGGTTGACTCGCTCGTGCAGGATGCAATCGCTCGCGGTGCCGAGGTGGTCACCGGTGCCAAGCGTGGCGAGGGCGCTGGTTTCTTCTACGAGGCGACCGTGCTTAACAACGTGTCACCGGATGCGGGCGTGTGCCGTGAAGAGATCTTCGGCCCGGTGCTGCCGATCGTGCAATTCGACACCGAAGACGAAGCGGTTGAGCTCGCCAACGGTTCGGAGTACGGCCTCATGTCGTACGTCTACACCGAGAACTTCTCGCGGGGCCAGCGCATGATGGATCGCATCGAGGCGGGCATGATGGGCCTGAACGTCGGTGTGCTTTCGAACGCCGCCGCGCCGTTCGGTGGCGTGAAGGCTTCGGGCCTGGGTAAGGAGGGTTCGTTCGAGGGTATCGAGGAGTACCTCAACACGAAGTACACCGCGGTTCCCGACCCCTTCGCCGACCAGTAGTTCGGTAGTGCGAATCGCCCGCGGTCAGGCAGCCTCGAGTTGTCGGCCGCGGGCGGTTTCTCGTTGCGGTATGACTTTGCTGGATGCGCACGGCCCGCCAGCTTGGCCGCATCTATCAGCCGGCATAGGCCAGCCGGTGCCCCGCATCCATCGCATCCAGATCGCCATCGTGACCGGCACGCGCAGCCCGCCTGCCGAGCACATAGGCATACGCCAAATAGGTCAACAGCGCCACCGCGCCGATACCGATCTTCACAGCCCAGGGCCAGTCTTGACGGGTCACGAACCCCTCGATCAGCCCCGAGATGAGCAGGAAGATGGTGGTGCCGATCGCCGCGATAACCAGGGTCCGTCCCGC
Organism: uncultured Gulosibacter sp.; assembly: GCF_963509965.1. Lineage (NCBI taxonomy): Bacteria > Bacillati > Actinomycetota > Actinomycetes > Micrococcales > Microbacteriaceae > Gulosibacter > uncultured Gulosibacter sp. The sequence goes on along the minus strand of NZ_CAUPDE010000003.1, from coordinate 206,813 downwards.
GATCCCAGCGCTCACCAGTCGGGGTTGTGACCCCGGCACAACGAGCGACCAAAACACCGCGAAGCCGGTGCCGGCGGCAACAAAAATCATTGTGAGTTCGAGCAGCCCGTGCGGGGCAATCCACAAAAAGAACGCGTCCAGGTGGCCAAAGTGCGCCAATATGGCAGCCGATGTGCCCAACGCAACCCCGTTTTGTATCAGCATCACGATAGGGAAAAGGCCGGTGAAACCGAACGCGATACAGATCGCGGCAATCCAGGCGTTATTGGTGAACACCCGCGCTGCGAACGCGGTTTCGCTGTACTCCGAGTAGTAGTTGATGAAGTCGTCTTCGGCGTACTGTTTTAGGCCGGCTTCAGTTCCGTAAAACTGCAGCAGTTCGGGATGGAGCTGGTGCCAGAAAAACGAACCGACAGCAACCAGCACCGTGAACAGCGCGGCGGCGAGTGTCCACCAGCGTGCCCGGTAAAGCGAAGCTGGCAGCTGCTCGACAAAAAACTCCTGCAGCGTCACAAGCGGGTTGCGGCGCACGCGCGTGAACCGCATCCGCGCCTTCGACATGAGCACCGATAGCGCGGCCGTTTGGGTCGAATCTCCATAGGTGGTGCGCATGGCAGAAATATCGCTGGCGCCCGATTGGTAGCGGGCGATGAGTTCGTCAGCCTCAACACCGGTGAGCTCGCGCTTGTCGGCGAGCTGTCGCAACCGCTCCCATTCTGCCCGCCGGGCCTCGGCGTAAATGTCCATGTCCATGTGATGCAATCTTTTCATGACTACACGAGCGGACGCTGTTGGTTTGCCGATGGATGCAGATGAGGTCATCGTCGGTGAGGGTGTTGCGCTGTCGGTTCCGCCCGCGGGGTTCTTGCTGCGGGCACTGGGATCGATTATCGATGTGGCGCTCATCGCGGTGGGCTACCTGCTGAGCCTGTGGTTGCTGTGGATGTTTCTGATTGCTTGGATGACTGATACCGGCACCATGATTGAAGACGCCTGGATTCCAGTGTTCATGATCATTTGGGCCGTGTTTTGGGCCCTGGTGGTGCCAGTCACGATTGAAACGCTCTCGCACGGCCGTTCTTTGGGGAAGCTCGTGGCGGGCATCCGAGTGGTGCGCTTGGATGGCGGCTCGATTAATTTCCGGCACGCATTTGTGCGCGGGCTAACCGGAGTCGTCGAGATTTTCATGAGTTTCGGCTCGATTGCGGCGCTGGTGGGGGTGCTCACCCCACGCGGTCAGCGTGTGGGTGATCTGCTCGCTGGCACCTATGCGCAGCTGGAGCGGCTGCCGCGGCCGCAGTCGCTGGCGCTGATGTTGCCGCCGGGGCTTGAGCGTTGGGCAGCGGTGGCGGATGTTTCGAGGCTTCCCGACCCGATTGTGCGGCGCATCCGCGACTTTTTCTTGCAGGCCGAAAAGCTGACCCCGGCCGCCCGTAGTGCCCTGGCGGCCGATCTGGCTCGGCAGGCGAAACCCTATGTGCATCCGGTGCCGGATGTGGGTGCCGAGGTGTTCTTGGTAGCGGTTACGGTGGTGCGCCGCGAGCGTGAGCGTCGCGCACTCGAAGCCCGAGCACGCCGCATCAACCGCCTCACCCCAACCCTTGAACAGCTGCCGTATCACCTCGAAAACCGCGGTTAGTGGTTTTCGAGCAAACCGGCACCGTGAAAAACGGGGCTTCCTACAGCCGCCCGGCTTTTTTCAACTCGAGGTACTTGTCGGCCAGTCGGGGCGGCAAATCCAGTGGCGGCGCCGAAATTGGCACGGCACCCGACTGTGTAATCGCCATCGCAACACGGCGCGCATCCAGGTTGGCTCGCTCGGCAGCCGCGGCTCGCAGCACCTGCTCACGGTCGCCCAGTGCGGTCACCAGTTCGCTCACGCTCGGGTCGCTTGCCGAGGCAACCACCACGAGGTGCTTGCGAGTGATGTCGGGCAACATCTCAAATAGCGGCCGCGATGCAGCCGCGTGCTCGGCGGTGGTGAGCAGCACCACGAGTGCCCGCTGCGTGGTGGCCCCACGCACCAGTCGTGGAATGTCTTCCCACGCGGTTTCGATAAGTTCGGGTTCGACGGTTGCCATCGACTCGACCATTTTCGAGAGCAGAGTGGCGCCGCTGGCACTATGCACCCGCGCCCGCACCCGGCGATCGTAGGCGATCAGCGATACCCGGTCGCCGGCCTGGTTGGCGAGTGCAGCCAGCAGCAGCGATGCCTCGATTGCGGTGTCGAGGCGGGTTTCGTCACCGACGCGGGTTGCGGCGGTGCGCCCGGTGTCGATAACAATAATGACCTGTCGGTCGCGTTCGGGCCGCCAGGTGCGCACCACGAGGTCTTGTTTGCGAGCGGTGGCCCGCCAATCGATCGAACGCACGTCATCGCCGCGCACATAGTCGCGCAGCGAATCAAACTCGGTGCCCTGACCGCGCACCTGCAGTGTGGTGGCGCCGTCGAGTTCACGAAGCCGCATTACTCGTGACGGCAAATGCCGTCTCGACTCGAACGGTGGCAGCACCCGCACCCGGCCCGGTGCGCTTATAGTGGCCTGACGTGCCAACAGCTGCATGGGTCCCCAAGATCGGATCACCACACCCGCGGTGGTGCGGTCGCCACGACGCCAAGGATGCAGCATGTGCGTGATTGCTCGACGCTCGCCGGACGGAATGGTGACCCGCTCGCGCATCCGGCCGGCACCGGCCGAAGGCTCCCACAGGTCACGCAGCTGTGCGTGCATCCCGCGCCCAAGATTGGTGACGAGCACGCGCGATTCAACCGGCTCACCGAACCGCACCCGGCCAGGAAGCTCACGATCAATGCGCACCTTTCGCGCCGGTGCCGCCAAACTCAGATCGATTAACCCCAGCAGCAGCCAGCAGCCGACCACCGCGCCGAGAGTGCCAAAAGCACTGCCCGGTGCATCCCCGAACATCACCAGCGGGATGAGCCCAACGAGCAGGAGGGCCGCGTAGAGAGGACTGATTGCCACTAGACCGGCACCTGCACCTGCTGCATGATCGATGCGAGCACCGAGTCAGCCGAGACTCCCTCGAGCTCGGCCTCGGGTTCGAGCGCGATACGGTGTCGCCACACCGGCTGCACCAGGTGCTGAACGTGGTCGGGAGTCACGGCGGGGTAGCCGTGCAAATAGGCGAGGGCTTTAGCGGCTCGCAGCAGCATGGTGGCACCACGCGGCGAAACGCCCATTCGCACCGACGGTGATTGTCTGGTGGCTCGGGCCAGGTCGACCATATAGGCGAGGATTTCGGGAGTGGTCTGCACTTGCTGCGAGGCCTGCTGTGCCTGCAGAATCTCTTCGCGATCGATCACGGCCTGCACCCCGGCGGTGTTGAGGTTGCGCGGTGAAAAACCGGCGGCGTGACGGCGCAGCACCTCAAACTCGGCATCGCGCGGCGGCAGGTCGAGCACGAGCTTCATGAGGAAGCGGTCGAGCTGCGCTTCCGGTAGCGAATAGGTGCCCTCGAACTCGATGGGGTTCATAGTGGCGGCAACCATGAACGGTTCGGGTAGCGGTCGGGTGACACCGTCGGCCGATACCTGTCGTTCTTCCATCGCCTCGAGCAACGACGACTGGGTTTTTGGTGGGGTGCGGTTGATTTCGTCGGCGAGCAGCAGATTGGTGAATACCGGCCCCTCACGGAAGTCGAACTCGCCGGTGCGGTTGTCGTACACGAGTGAACCGGTGACATCACCGGGCATCAGGTCGGGTGTGAACTGCACGCGTTTGGTGTCGAGATTGAGTGCCTGACTGAGCGTGCGCACCAGCAGGGTTTTTGCGGTGCCGGGCACGCCCTCGAGCAGTACGTGTCCACCCGACAGTAGCGCCACCAGCACGCCTTCCACGGCCTCATCCTGGCCGACGACGGCCTTACCGACTTCGGCGCGTACCTGCGCGAGTTGGTTACGAATTGAATCGGTCATCTGGGTTCCTTCGCTGTCGAAGTGGGGCGGGAGTGGTGGGGGTGTCGCTGGTGATGCTGCCACGATGCGCGGTTTCGCGGCCGACGGCGGCGCGCACCCGGCGTTCGAGTTCGGCGCAGGCGTTGGCCAGGTCGACTAGCTCGCGGGAGCTTTCGGGGATGCGCGTGAGGAGCACCCCGTGCGCGTGCTCGCGGGGCACGTTTGCGAGCGCGGCGCAGGCGTCGGCCACTGCGCCGGCAGTGCTATTGCTGCCGAGCCCGGCGAGGTTGGCAATGCGGTCGATGGTGCCGATGCGGATGGCGTCGAGCGCGTGGGTGTGGGCGTTTGCCTGCCCGTAGAGGCGGGCGCGACCCTCGATGGTTTCGTTGGCGGGCACGGCTACCGGCAGACGTTCAGCAACCAGCGGGCCGAAGCGGCGGCCGTAGGCCAGGCAGGCGGTGATGCCGGCGATGATGAGCAGGATTGTTGCCGGTAGCTGCCACTGCGGCACATAGGCCGAGCGTGCGGTCTGTTCGGGCAGGTCTTTCAGGCTCGGAACATACCAGATGAGGTTGGGTTGTTCGCCGAGCAGATTGATCGCCATCGCCGCATTGGCATCGGTGGCGAGGTGTTCGTTAGTGAGCACGAGGGGTTGACCGACCACCGTCACTTTTGCGGCGGCGCCGTCGCCGGTGCCGGTCACGAGCGCGTAGCCGTGTTTACCGGGGTAGCAGCCGTGTACCTGGGCGGCGGGGGAGTACCCGCTGCCGCCCGTAGCCGTGATGTGTGGGGCACGGTTACCGAGGGCGGGGCAGTCGTCGCCAGCGGGCAACGGGTGCTCGGCGTCAGGTTCTTGTGTGCCAGCAACCTGTGCCACATCTTTCAGTGACTGTCGGGCCGTGTAGTTGGGGGAGAGCACGATGAGATGGTCGACATTGAGCTGCCGGATGCGCTCCCAGTCGTCGCTGTCGAGAAGCGACGACGTGTCAGACACGACGAGTGTGGTACGCGCGGTAATGGCACCTTCAGCGTCATCGAGTGAGTCGGTTTGCTGCACGGTGACACCGCGCTCTTGCAGCACTGAAACGAGTGCTTTGGTGCCTTTTGGATGCGGGGAATCAGGGCTGAGGGGGGTGCTGGCAGCACCGCTGAACTGGGCGCTGCCGATCAGCATGGTCACGAGCGTGACCAGCGCCAATCCGACACCGATATAGATCCATGCGGATGATTTGCGCCACCACTGGCGCGGAGTTGGTGAGAGCACGGCGTTGGGTTCGACGGTGTCGGCCTGGGGCATCGAGTGGGTGGTCGTCGCGGTGGCGGGGGTCACGGTGTCCTCGCTGTGGTGCTAGCGCCGACTGCGCTGAGTTCAGCCATATTGGGCCGGGACGATTCGAGTCGCTCATCCAATGCTCGCAGCGCGTTGTACCCCGCACGGGTACCGGCGGCGTTGAGGTAGCGCACCTCATCGAAACGGTCAGCTGCCCGGTGCAGCTCGTGCGTTTCACTGGGGAAAACTCGCACCGCGGCAACGGCGACACCCTGCGCGGTGGTGCCGGGGCGAAGGGTAATGAGGGTGCGGTCACTCAGCGCGCGCGAGATGGCTCGGAATCGTTCGGCGATCGCCAGGTTCCAGTCGCCCCGGGTCGCGGCGGCTTCGGCAGCGTTGCGAAGTTCGGTGGTTGATCGGGGATCGTCTTCGAGGAAAACCGCGCGGGGTTTGATGGCGCGCCGGGCGATTGCGCGGGGCCGGCCCAATAGTGCGAGCCCAGCGATAAGCGCGATCAGCAGCACGAGTAGCACTATCGCCCAGGGGTTGATGCCGCTGCCTTTGAAGCCGCCGTCTGCGAACAGGTTTGCTAACTGCTCCCACAGCCAGGCAAAGAACTCCTCGATAAAGTTTGGTTTCGCCTGCTGGTACTCCTGTTTGCTGAGTTCGTGCAGCACCCACTCGCGAGCCTCGGGCTCGTCGGGCGTAAGCGGGATGCTGGCGTCAGCGAACAATCTCACGACGTTCGCCCCGTGCCATTGGTGTCGCTGCCACCGGGTTGGTGTTTGTCTGCTTCGTTGACAGCGGCGTCGGTATCCGAACCCGTCTGCGTTTGGGGTGCGGCGTAGGGGGATGTGACCTGGCCGTACGGTGATTGCGGTGCAGGTTGCTGGCCCGAACCCGGTTGCTCGTATAGCGGTGCCGGGCCAGACGGGGATGCGATGGGCTGTCCCACATACGACTGGCCCGCATATGACTGATCTGGATTCGACTGGCCCGGATATGGCTGTCCTGGATATGGCTGGTCCGCGTACGGTTGACCCGGATGAGGTGGTGCGGGATAGCCAGTCGGTGGCGCCGTGTAAACCGGCTGCGGGGCATCAGGGGCGGGGCCGAGGTCTGGCGCCGTCCAGGGTTCGGGGTCAACCGGTTCACCCGCGGCGACCTGTTCGGCGGTGCGCTGCAGATGGATATTGAGCCCCTCTTTTCGCATCCGCAGATCCGTGTACAGGATGACCGCGTTGCCGCTGGTCAAGACGAGTGTCAACGTAGACACGAGCGCCGTCATCACCATCGAAATGAATGCTACGACGATAACTACACCGGTGAGCACCGGTTCCTGTCCGCTTGCAGTATCGCCGAACGGCGCGAATAGCGGGAGCAGCAGCGGCAAGAAAATAGAACTGAAGAAGCCGACCACTTGCGAGACCATGCTGATGATGAATCCGAGCAGCAGCACCGTTCCGAGCGTGCGCCAGAAGTACTTTTTCGACAGCTGCCAGCTGCGTTTGAGTGCGGCACCGGGGCCGAGGTTTTCGAGCGCGATCGCTGATGGGCCAAACAACAGTTTGATCTGAAAGAACATCAGCCCGGCAAACATCGCCAACATAAGAACAAACATGAAAACGATAACCAGCGCAATCAGCGCGGGGTTCGGATCGGTGGGGCTGGTCGAGCTGACAATCCAGAGAATCAGCAGTGCACCAAGCCCACCGGTCACCGCTATGACACAGAATTGAACGAGCCCCGTCAGCAGGATGTAACCGATCATCGCCCACATGCGTTTTGTGGCTCGCCGCCAAGCCTGGCTGAAAGTCAGTGGCCGGTTGACGGCGGCTGCCGCAACCACCTGCGCGACGATCACCTGCAGCAGCGCTGAACCGATCAAGCCGATGATGAGGCTCGGAACCATCGAGAGTACTGCCCAGAACGGAATGCCCAGCGCGATGGTGTGCCCATCGGCATCGTTCGCACTTGCTAACCGGCCACTCAACCAAAACGCCAAGATGAGCGGGCCCGCCAGCATCAGCAGTGTGGTGAGCGCATAAATGATCAGCCCCGAACCAATCGAGACCTTGGCGTTGGCGCGCAGTAGCTTGAAAGTTGAACCGAGAATCTCACCGAAACTGAGTGGCCGCAGTGGGAAAAGCCCAGGTGCCGGCGCTGCCACCCAGCCCGCCGGCCCCATTTCAGCTGCGCCGGTGTCCCAGCTTGCAGCGCTGCCATAACCGTACGACTGCGGCGGCGGCGGTGTTTGTGGCGGATAGTTTCCCTGATCAAATTGGTGCACACGGCAATGGTTGCACAGTCGGTTCCGCCATTCTCGATAACTCCACAGCTACCATTGGATGCAGATCATTCGCAGCGTGATGCGGCGCGCAGTCGAGTCAATAGGAGGTTTCATGGCCGAGCGCATTCTGGTGGTCGACGACGACACCCCATTGGCGGAGATGATTGGGATCGTGCTCGAGTCGGAAGGCTACGCTCCCGAATATTGCTCCGACGGAGCTGCCGCACTCACCAAGTTCCGCGAGCTGGATCCCGACCTGGTACTGCTCGATGTGATGCTGCCGGGTGTAGACGGCATTGAAATCTGCAAACGCATCCGCGCCGAATCTGGCGTGCCAATTATCATGCTCACCGCCAAAGCCGACACCACCGATATTGTTCGTGGTTTGGAAGTTGGCGCCGACGATTACATCGTCAAACCCTTCAACCCGAAAGAACTTGTAGCGCGAATTAAGACCAGGTTACGGGGGAACCAATCTGAGAGCCCTGATTTGATTCGAGTGGGTGATATCACCATGAACGTGGCAGCCCACGAAGTGCTGCGCGGTGACGAGCCGATTAATCTCACCCCGCTTGAATTCGACCTGCTGCTGACACTCGCCTCAAAACCGCAGAAGGTGTTCACCCGCGAGGAGCTGCTCGAACAGGTGTGGGGATACCAGTACAAATCTGATACCCGCTTGGTAAACGTGCATGTGCAGCGACTGCGGTCGAAGGTTGAACTCGACCCGGATCACCCGAAGATCGTCACCACGGTGCGCGGGGTTGGGTATCGGGCAGGACACACACCCGCGTGACCGGTAAATCAACCGAGCTGGTGCGGATTGAACTTCCCGCGAGCGCCCTTCGTGAAGACCCCAACCGTTCGCTGCTTGGTGAACCGCTACCCGGAACCTGGCTGCGTCCCACAGGCGCCTTCGCGAACCTCCGGTTTCTCTGGCGCACCTCGCTGCCATATCGGGTCACCCTGGTAGCTGTGGGGCTCACCACGCTGACCGTGCTGGTGGTTGGGCTTGTGATGGGGCACACCATTGCTCGGGATCTTTACAGCTCGCGCGTCAGCGAAATTGTGAGCGAAGTCGACCGAGCGGGAACCGTGGCGGAGGCAGCGTTCGCTGCCGGTGCCGAAAGCGACGAGATTGTGCTCACCTCGCTGCGTCAACAGGCACTGCAGGCCGCATCCGATCAGGCTCCAAACTCGCACGGCTATGCGTTTTATCGGGCACCGCAAACCACCACCACGGCCGGCCTGCAAAACATTGCCTCGGATGTGCAGGTGGCCCAGCTCATCACTCCTGAGCTGCGCACCGCCGTGCGCGGCGACAGTGAAAACCTGCACTATCAATCGGTGGCGCTACCGGGCAGCGAGGGCGACAGCCAGGTTCCCGCGGTGATCGTTGGCACCGGCGTGAACATACCCACGGTGGGCATGTTCGAGTACTACCTTGTCTACTCGCTCGAAAGTTCGCAGCAAACCCTCGATTTCGTACAGCGCACCCTCGTGGTTTCACTGGTCATCCTGGTGCTACTGGTCGCGGTAATCGTTGGCGGAATTACTCGCGCAGTCATTCGCCCCATCCGCACCGCGGCACGAGCCAGTCTCAAACTCGCCGACGGTGAGCTCAGTCAGCGCGTGCCGGTGCGCGGCGAAGACGATCTCGGGGTGCTCGCACGCTCATTCAACCGAATGGCCGATAACCTGCAGCACCAGATTGAACAGCTCGAGCATCTTTCAAAAGTGCAGCAGCGTTTCGTCTCGGATGTGTCGCATGAGCTGCGCACACCGCTCACCACCATTCGTCTTGCGGGCGGCATCGTGTATGCCCGGCGCGACGAGTTCGACAGAGCGTTTGCGCGCTCGGCCGAGCTTCTTCATGACCAGATCGGCCGGTTCGAGCTGCTGCTCAACGATCTGCTTGAAATCAGCCGCTACGACGCGGGTGCCGTTGAAGTGCTGCGCAAACCGAACAACCTCGGTGCCGTCGCTGATGATGTGATCGGTTCAATGAGCCAGGTGGCGCTCGATCACGGCGTGGAGCTCGTTTTCCTCGAACCCGACCGGCCGATCGAGGCCGAGTTTGACGAACGGCGCATCACGCGCGTGGTGCGTAACCTCATCGCCAACGCCATCGAGCACAGCGAGGGCCGGCCCATCGTCATCACCGTCGACGGTAACGCCACCGCAATCGCGATTTCGGTGCGCGACTACGGGGTGGGTATGGCCCCGGGCCAGGTTGAGCATGTCTTTGAACGTTTCTGGCGGGCCGATCCCTCGCGTAAACGCACTATGGGCGGGTCAGGTCTGGGCCTGGCTATCTCGCAGGAAGATGCCCAGCTGCATGGTGGGTGGCTGCAGGTGTGGTCGAGGCCGGGTAGGGGGTCAAACTTCCGCCTCACCCTGCCGCGCACAGTCGGTGACAGCATCGTCTCGTCACCGCTACCGCTCGAGCCCGAGGATGCCGGCGCCGAAACATTCCACACACCCAGCTACTGGGGCTATGTTGTGCGGCGTATCGGTGCGGTCGATGACCCCGACCTGCCCGAAACCAGCAACCACACTCCGAACGCTGGCGAACCGTCTACGGCACCAGCATCCGACACCAGCGAGCTTCAGGGAGATTCGCAATGAAACGCACGGTGCGTCTAACTGCGCTCGCATTGGCCGGCACCATGGCGCTAGCGGGATGCGCGACAATCCCAATGGAAGGGCCGGTTGAACGTGCCCGCCATGTCGCACAAGAGCGCGAGCAGGGAGTGCGCTACTTCCCGGCCGGGCCACTCGCCGGTGGCAGCCGTGAAGAGATCGTGCAGGGCTTCCTCGACGCCGGCACCGGTGTGCAGGACGATTTTGCCGTGGCACGCGATTTTCTGGCCGCAGACGCCGCCAAACAGTGGCGCCCCGAGCAGCGCACCATCGTGGCCGGTGGCCAAGCATCCATGAAAACCCTCGCATCCAATCTCGTTGAGGTGACGCTGCCGAGCTACGGAGAAGTTGACGCCGACGGGAACTACACGTTCTATGTGCAGCCTAAGAGCGTGACGCTGCGGTTTAGCCTGGCGCAGATCGACGGTGAGTGGCGCATCCAAGACGCACCCGACGCGATTGTGCTGCAGCGACAGACCTTCGTCGACCTCTACCGCTCACTCACTCTCGAATACTTCGACAGCCAGTTCACCTACACCACCGGTGATCTGCGCTGGGTGATGATCAACCGTGACGAGGCCACCCGAGCCGCCAAGTTGCTACTTGAAGGGCCCAACGAGTGGCTGGCGCAGGGCGGGGCGGTGCGCAGTGCGATTCCGAAGGGGGTGCGCCTGCTCGAACCGGTGCGGCGCGAGGGCAACACCGCGATCGTCAATCTGAGTGATGAAATCTCGCAGATGCCGCCCGATCAGCTCAGCCTGGTGCGCCTGCAATTCGAGCACACCCTCAAACCAGTGCTCGAGGTGGGTGCGGTCGACATTCAAGTGAACGGTGCCAAACTTGATGTGCCGCTTCCCCAACCCGACCGAGTGCTGCGTGAAACCGAGGTGAAATCGGCCCCGCTGGTGGCCCAGGGCCAACAGATCGGCTACCTCTACGGCAGCGAGCTACGCGAACCCGAGGGAGCGAAGAACGTCGAGTCGGTGGTGGTTGACCGACAGGTGATCCGCGGGGCTATGTCGCTCTCGCGTGAAACCGCGGCGCTGCTCACGAAGGATGCGACCCTGGCGATGCGTTTCTCAGACACCGAACCGCAGCTTATCGACACGCGCCCCGGCCAGATCGAACCAGCGCTCGATAACTGGGACTACGTGTGGACGCAGTCGACCGAGCAGACCGGCGTGTGGGTGACCAAGATCGGTGATTCAAACGCCGTTGAAATTGAGTTGCCCGATGACGTGCGGGAAGATTTCATTTCGTTCCAGCCCTCCCGCGACGGCGTTCGCATGGCTTTCTTATTCAAGGAAGGCGACCGTATCGTGCTGGCAATCTGTCCGATTCAGCGTGACAGCGATGGTGCGCCGGTGGGCTTTGGCGAACCGATGCTAATGAAAATGCCCGGCTCGGCGGCCGCCGATGTTGCCTGGGTTGAACAGAACACGGTGGCCATGCTGGTTGATGTACCCGATGGCTCAACGGATGTGCGTATCTATCGCGTTGGTGGCGAACTCACCTCACTCGGCACCATCCAGGATGCGGTGCAGGTGTCGGGTTCGAACTCACTCGCCGGGATGCGCATCATCGACCGCAATGGCACGCTCTATGCCTCCCGCGGTACGGGTTGGCGATCGAACGCGGCCACCGTCAGCTTCCTTTTCGCGCAGGAGTAGGGCGGTGCTCGGGCAGCGCTGGGTTGACAGCGCGCGGGATGCGTTGGGGATGCTTTTCCCGGTGCGCTGCGCCGGCTGCGGCCGGCCAGATCGCGGCGTCTGCGCGCAGTGTCGGGCGGCGCTGGGCACCACGAGACCCGCATCAGAACTGCTCGCTCCGGAACTCCCGCTGGTCACTTCGGTGAACTATGACGAGCGGATAAAACGCATCATCGACGCCTATAAAGAACGTGGTCGCGTAGATGCGGCTGCGGTGCTTGCGCCGCTTTTACGGCAGTCGATTGCGGCGCTGGTGCAGCGGCAGTGGTCGCTAGCAAACTCGGGTGGGTTGCTGCTGGTGCCAGTGCCGTCAACACGCGCAGCTACCGCCAGGCGCGGCTATGACCACCTGCAGCTACTCGCGCAGCGGGCGCTACCGCGAGCAAAAACCGTGTCGCTGTTGCGCGCGGTGAGAAAGGTGCAAGACCAGTCGACGCTGAGCCGGGATGCTCGTGAACAAAACCTGCACGCAGCGCTGGTGGCACATCCCTCGGTGGCGGGCCAGCGCTGCATCGTGATTGACGATCTGGTGACCACCGGGGCTACCGTTCGTGAGGCGGTGCGGGCGCTGCGCACGGCCGGTGGGAAGCCACTGGGGGTGGCCGCAATTGCCCGCGTGGTGAAGCACTACGGCTGAGTTCGCAACGCTGTCGAGAAGGTGTCGCTTAGGCAATCGCTAAGGAAACGGCAGGTGGCCGTCTTCTATACTGAAAAGACAATAAAACCCCGCGTGGGGATGCTCCAACCACAGACCTGGCGCCCCGCGCTCGAAGATGAGGAGGGTGCGATGGACATCACCATCTCCGGCCGTAAAACCGAAATCCCCCAGCGCTTCCGGGACTACGCGGAAGAGAAAATCACTGCAAAGGTGCAGCAACTTTCGGGACGGGCTCAGGCCGTAGAAGTGAAACTTCGCAAACGCACCGACCGTGCCGGTAATGAGCTTGACCGGGGCAAGGTAGAGATCACGGTCTTTGGTCCATTCCCCACTGTTCGTGCTGAAGCCGAGGGTGGCGACAAGTACGCCGCCTTCGACATCGCGCTCGACAAGCTGGTTGAACGCCTTCGCCGAATGAAAGACCGCCGCAAGAGCCACCACGGTAAGAGCCTCACCGAGGCCTCGGCAGAAGATTTTGCCGGTCTCGACATCGTGCCCGCCGACACCGGTGTGCTTGACGTTGTGGCTGGCCGGGTAGCGCCCACCCTAGAAGAAGCTGCCGAAGACGAGCAGTATCCCGCTGACGACTACAGCCCCGTGGTGATTCGCGAGAAGGTGTTCGCGCCCAAGCAGATGACCGCCGAAGAAGCGGTCGACCACATGGAACTGCTCGGTCACGATTTCTTCCTCTTCATCGAAACGAACAACCAGCGGCCGGCGGTGGTGTATCGCCGTCGCGGTTGGGACTACGGCGTGATCGCTCTCGACGAGGACGGTCAGACTGACGTCTAAGCACCGGTAGCGCACTTGGCCGCAGCCCCGCATCCGTGGGGTTGCGGCCAGACGCATTCTCAGTCAAGTTTTCTGTAGCGCGACACGAGTAACATTGACCACGTTCGCTCAAGCCCGCAGGCTTGATCTGCCACTAAAAATGGCAACAAACCCGTTTTGAGGAGTCGGCTTTGGCCAATTTTTTCGAGAAAATGCTTCGCTTTGGCGAGGGACGTCAGCTCAAGCGTCTGGAACGCATCGCCGAACAGGTAAACAAGCTCGAAGATCTCTACCTTGAGCTCAGCGATGACGAGCTTCGCGCGCTCACTGACGACTTCCGAGAGCGCTATCAGGCCGATATCGATTCTGGCAAGAGTGAGCAAGAAGCCCTCGACGCGCTCATGCCCGAAGCATTCGGTGCGGTGCGTGAAGCCGCCAGCCGCACACTCGGGCAGCGACACTACGACGTCCAGCTCATGGGTGGTGCCGCATTGCACGGCGGCAACATCGCCGAAATGAAAACGGGTGAGGGTAAGACCCTCGTTGCCACACTGGCCGCCTACCTCAACGCCATTCCCGGTAAGGGCGTGCACGTGGTTACCGTGAATGACTTCCTCGCCTCGTACCAGTCGGAGCTGATGGGGCGCGTATATCGCGCGCTCGGTATGACCACCGGTTGCGTGGTTACCGGGCAGTCGTCGGCGCAGCGTCGCGAGCAGTATGCCGCCGATATCACCTACGGCACCAACAACGAGTTTGGCTTCGACTATCTGCGCGACAATATGGCCACCTCGGTTGATGAGCGGGTGCAGCGCGGCCACCACTTCGTGATCGTCGACGAGGTCGACTCGATTCTGATCGACGAGGCGCGTACGCCGCTGATCATTTCGGGCCCGGCATCGGGCGAGGCAAACAACTGGTATTCGGTGTTCGCCAAAATCGCTCGTCGACTCAAAGAAGACCGCGACTACGAGGTTGACGAGAAAAAACGCACCGTGGGTGTGCTCGAACCAGGGATTGACAAGGTCGAAGACCTGCTCGGTATCGACAACCTCTACGAGCAGGCAAACACCCCGCTGATTTCCTTCCTCAACAACGCGATCAAGGCGAAGGCACTGTTCCGTCGCGACAAAGAATATGTCGTACAAAACGGCGAGGTGCTCATCGTCGACGAACACACCGGCCGCATCCTGCCCGGCCGACGCTATAACGAGGGTCTGCACCAGGCCATCGAGGCCAAAGAAGGCGTGCAAATTAAGGCCGAGAACCAGACGCTCGCCACGGTCACACTGCAGAACTACTTCCTCATGTACGACAAGCTTTCGGGTATGACCGGTACCGCCGAAACTGAGGCTGCCGAGTTCAACTCGACCTATCACGTCGGCGTTATCCCGATTCCCACCAATAAGCCGATGATTCGCATCGATCAGCCCGATCTTGTCTACAAGAACGAGGTGGTCAAGTTCGACCAGGTGGTTGAAGACATTGTTGAGCGGCACGATGCCGGACAGCCCGTGCTGGTGGGTACCACCTCGGTTGAAAAGAGCGAATACCTGTCGAAGCTGCTGGCCCGCCGCGGAGTGAAGCACGAGGTGCTCAACGCCAAGAACCACGCGCGCGAGGCGGCGATTGTGGCGCAAGCGGGGCGTAAGGGTGCCGTCACCGTGGCCACCAACATGGCCGGTCGCGGTACCGACATCATGCTCGGTGGTAATGCCGAGTTCATCGCGGTTGCTGAGATGGCGGCACTCGGGCTCGATCCCGAAGAGAACTCGGAGGAGTACGAGGCTACCTGGCCCACAGTGCTCGACCGGGTCGAAGACGAGGTTAAGGCTGAAGCGAAAGAGGTTGCCGAACTCGGTGGACTGTATGTGCTCGGCACCGAGCGCCACGAATCGCGCCGTATCGACAACCAGCTGCGGGGCCGTGCGGGACGTCAAGGCGACCCGGGCGAATCGCGCTTCTACCTGTCGATGAACGACGACCTGATGCGCCTGTTCAATACCGGTGCCGCTCGCGCACTGATGGCTTCGAGCTCAATTCCCGACGATATGGCGATCGAGTCGGGGCTGGTAACGAAGTCGATTCGCCAGGCACAGACCCACGTTGAAGCTCGTAACGCCGAGATTCGCAAGAACGTGTTCAAGTACGACATCGTGCTCAACGAGCAGCGCGAGGCAATCTACGCCGACCGGCAGTCGATTCTCGAGGGTGACGATCTTCGCGACAAGGTGAACAACTTCATCGCCGGAGCAATCGATGAGATTGTTGCCGAGCACACCAGCGTCGGCGCCCCCGACGATTGGGAGATTGAGTCGCTGCAAACCGAACTCGGCCAGCTATATCCGATGTCGGTAACCGTCGACGAGATTATCGAGGATGCGGGCGGACTCAACCAGATCAACGTCGAACGGCTCGAAGAAGAACTGCACGCCGACGCGAAAATCGCTTATGAACGCCGCGAAGAAGAACTCGGCGAAGAGGTCATGCGTGAACTCGAACGTCGTGTGGTGCTGCAGGTCATCGACCGCAAGTGGCGTGACCACCTCTACGAGATGGATGCGCTCAAAGACGGTATTGGGCTGCGGGCCATGGCCCAGAAGAACCCGCTGGTTGAATACCAGCGCGAGGGCTATCTGATGTATCAGCAGATGCTCGGAGCGGTGCGCGAAGAGTCGGTCGGCTTCCTCATGAACCTGGATGTGCAGGTGAATGAGATTGAAGATGCCGAGGGCAACACCCACCGTCAGCTGGTGCTGAAAGCAAAGGGGCTCGACCCGAAGCCGCAGACGCAGCTCAACTACTCTGCCGCCGACGAATCGGGTCAGGTTCGCGTTACCGATAGTCGTGGCGCGCTCAACGAGAAAGCAACTCGCGATGCGATGCGTCGCGAGATGATGCAGGGTACGGCTTCAGCCATGCAATCGGCGGCGGCAACGACCGACAGCACCGAAAGTGAAGTGATCGGTCAGGCTGCGAGGTCGGCCGACAGGTCTGGAAGAAGCCGCGCTAAGGGCAAACGCAAGTCGGGTAACCCGGGTAAGAGTGGCGCATCCCAGGGTCGCTCGGCAGCCGATCTGGCCCGCGAACAGACTCAGGCTAAGAACACCAGAAGCACTCGCGGCACTTTCGGCGAGAAGAAGTAGGTATGCGGCAGTGGGCGGGCGCGTTTAACGCCCGTGATCTTGCCGGCACCCCGGTGGGTGACGCGGTCATCCGCCGGGGCGTGCTGTTTCGTTCGGGTAAGCCAGAGGCATGGCTGCCGCAGGGGTGGCTGGAAGCGGCAGCTGACGGCGTGCGGCGCGTGATCGACCTGCGCGATCCGCGTGAATTGCGTGAGCCGATCAACGGCGCCGATGCGGCCGGGGTGCGATACGAATCGACACCGATCGAAGACCCCGATAACGCCGAGTTTCGCGAACTGATGGTGCCGTATCTGATGCACACCAACCAATACCGCGACTATCTGCGTCTATTCGGCGACCGGGTGGCAGCAGCGGTGGCGCGTGTCGCGAACGCGGGCCCCGGAACCGTGGTGTGCTGCTCGGCGGGACGTGACCGAACTGGGCTCGTGACCGGTTTGCTGCTGCGGGCACTCGGGGCGTCTGTGTCAACGCTGCTGGCCGCAGATGAGTTTGCCAGCCGCACCATCAACGAGCGTCACAAGGTTTCGAACCACCCGTATGAGTCGTTCCGCCCCGAACCCGCACTCAGCGAGTGGGTCGCCTCGCGTGCCGCAGCACTTGAGCAGTTCTATGGCGAGCTGGATGTGGAGACCTTCTTACGCGCCCACGGTGTGACGGTCGAACCCGCGCGCGAGTGGCTGCTCGATGAGTAACCCGGTATTACCGGTGCGGCGGCGTGGCATTACTGAGGGTTTGACTAGAGCACGTGGATGCGTTCTGCGCGCCAACGGCCCCGCCACGATTCGAGACGAATCGCGACCGCCCGCGCCCGCGCTCCGATATCCACCACCACAGTGCCCTCAACTACGCCCGGGCGTGGTGACTGCCACAGGCAGGCGCGGGCACGCACCGTGGGGCGGCGCACCGTCAGGCCACGCAGCGCGCGTGACCGCTTGGCGTGCTGGGCGCGCTGCAGCACCTTCGAGAACACGTCGGGTGACACCCATCGCGCCACCTGTTCAACCTCACGCACTCCGGCGATGATCTCGACGACGCTGCGCGCGAGGTTTCGCAGCAGCGCATCCGGATCGGGCAGCCCGGTGGCGTCAAGCTGCCGGCTCAGGGCATAACCACCGGTTCCGTTTTCGCGGGTGACGTCGTGAGTCAGTGCCACCAATCGTTGGCCGGCGGCGGGAGCGCTGGCTGCGGTGGCGGCGCGGTCGGGGGATGCGTGGGCGGCACTGGTTGCGGGCATTGTCGGATTCCATCGGGTCGTACTGAGCAGGCTGCGTTGCACAGCTCAATGAGATTTTCACCTCGGGAAGCGAATTTCGGGCGAAAAAATGGAAACTGTGGATAACTCATTGATGCGATACCGTTATGGGTCACACTTTTCTCGTGCAGTGGGACCACCTATTCGAAGATCTCGCCGACCAGTTCGCGGCCGAGCGAGAAGAAGCTGAGCAGCGGGCGGCAATCGATGATGAGCGATTGCGCATTGCGCGCCTTACAGTGCGTGACCGTTTGGCCGCACTCGCTGCCGGTATTCAACCGGGTGAACGTATCGGTTTGCAATTGCACTCAGATGAGCGTATCGATGTGGTTCCGGTTGAGTTTGGTGCCGACTGGTTTGGTGCCGAACTGATTGGTTTCGAGGGTTGTTACGGGGCATGTTTGGTGCCGCTCACCGGGATCGCGGCGCTACTGCTCACCCGTGACCAGGTCGAGCGGTCGCTCGCACCGCAGTCGAGCCGGCCAAGCGTTACCGATCGGTTGAGCATCCATATCGCCCTGCGTGATCTTGCTCGTCGGCGAACCGTGTGTGAGCTGGCAACCGCGGCCGGTGCGATCACCGGCACGATTGATCGAGTGGCTCGCGACCATCTCGATATTGCCGTTCACGACTCCGAAACAGTGCGACGTAACCGCTCAGTGCAGGTTACGCGTATCGTTCCGCTGCGCGATATCTTGCTGGTGCGCATCCACACCGATTGACCGCGCTACTGCTCGGGCGCGCCAAATAGCTCGGGAATATCAGTGAACTCGCTTTGCGCAAACCGCGATTCACGTTCGCGGCGCTCGTACTGGTCAGCAATGTAGTCATCGAGGGCGCGGGGTTCGACCCGCCAGTGTCCGTACTCGCCGATGCGAATTGCCGCCAGTTCGTTCGATTCGACCAGCTCGCGCACGACGCTGACCTCAACGTTGAGCACGTCGGCGACATCCGCGAGTGAGAGAAAGCGCGCGAAGTGTGCTGCCGCATTAGATGTCATGTTTTCATTATTCCCGCTGGTTCCGACACTTTCTGCCCTGTGGATAACTTTTCAAGCTTCTTGCCAGACACGGCAGGATGACCTTACAGGTGACCCTGAGTGGTTACCCAACACCGTCTGTTGTTGTCTGCAAGGATCCGTTATGCCAGCTAAGCCCGCGCTCACTCGGCGCATCGACTCTCGACTCATCATCGGTATTCTGCTCGTTTTGGCATCGATGGCGGCAGTAGCCGGTATCGTGCTGGCATCGCAGCACACCCGCACCGTATATGTCGCCAACGACAATCTGGCACCGGGCGACCCGCTCACCGAAGACCGACTCGCACTGGTTGAGGTGCGCGTGGACGATACCACACCGCTGTATCTTGGCCCCGACCGGCTACCGAACGAACCGGCGGTCATCACTCGCGCAGTCGGTGCCGGTGAGCTGATTCCGCTGAGTGCGCTCGGCGCCGCCGACCAATCCACCGCGTCGGTGGTGGTCACCCTCACCAGCTCACCGCCATCGGGTGTGGCTGCGGGAAGCCACGTCGAGCTGTGGGTGGCGCTGCCGGGTGAGCGGGCTGGTGAATACGCCGAGCCGGGCGTGGTGGTGGCCGACGCCGTCGTGGTGCGAAGAATTGAAGCAGATCGACTCGTCGGCGCAAACACAGTAGAACTCGAGCTGCGGGTGCCGAAAACTGAGCTGCAGCACGTGCTTGCCGCCACCACCGCCGAAGCCCGGATGCACGTGGTGCCGCTGTACCGCGAGCCTGCAACTGATCTCGATACAGCTGAGGGACCGTAATCGTGGCACGCATCGTTTTAGCGCTCGACTTTGAAATCGAGGCGCAGTGGCTCGAAGCCATCGTTTTCGCGGGTCACGAGATTGTTGAGCGCGTGATTGGTTCGGATGCGCTCATCAGCGCGGTCGAACAGCACCGCCCCGATCTTGCGGTGGTGCAGGCCACACCCGAGACGCTTACCACGCGCAGCCTCGGTGCCTGTGACCGTAGCGGCGTGCGCACGATTGCGGTGACGGCGTCGACAATTGAGCGGCAAACTGCCATCGCGCTGGGGGTGATTGACCGGGTGGATGCGGATGCTGATTGGCAGCGGGTAGAACAGCTGCTGACAGGCCAGGGGCGACCTCACGCAGGTGAGCTGCCGCTGCTGCAACTGGATGAACAAGGTCGAGTCACCGCATCCCTCGCCGAAACCAACTGGGCCCCGAACCCGACCGCACCACCGCAGCCGGGTTCGGAAACCAAACCAATTCAGAAACCAGGTCGGCATCGCACGCGACGCGAGCTCAGGCAGCGCGAACGCACCGGTGCAGCTGCCGCCCCGCCCTATTCAGCATCGCAGCCGCCGAAACCAGCTACCTCGCAGTCGGCGGCACCTCAGCGTCAACACCAGCCCACGCTGGCAAGACATTCGTCGCCGAGCGGTCGAATCATTGCGGTGTGGGGCCCGCACGGGGCGCCGGGGCGCTCAACCATTGCCATCAACGTGGCCGCAGCATATGCCGAGCAGGGCAGGCGAGTCATGCTCGTCGATGCCGATAGCTACGGTGGCGCAATCACCACGCTGCTCGGAATCACCGACAGCACTCCCGGGCTGGCTGCGGCCTGTCGGCTCGCGGGCGCCGGGTCACTGGATGTGGGCGAGCTGTCACGACTGGCAATACCGGCTGGGCAAGAAGCCCAGGTCTCGGTGCTTGGCGGGCTCAGCAATCCCGCACGCTGGCCCGAACTGCGTGCCGACCGCATCGAGGCCACACTCGAGCTGTGCCGCACCGTGACCGATGTGGTGGTGGTCGATGTTGGGTTCAACCTTGAAACCGATGAAGAGCTCGCCAGCGACTTTGTCGCTCCACGGCGCAATGCTGCCACCATCGCGGCGCTCGCGAACAGCGACATCGTGATGGCGGTCGCCGACGCATCGCCGGTGGGTGTTTCGCGCTATCTGCGTGCCCGGTTGCAGTTGCACGAGCACCTCGCGCCCAATACCGAGGTGGTGGCGGTGGCGAATCGAGTGCGACAGGGCGGTGCGGGAGGCGAGCCTGCCAGTCAAGTGCGCGAGGCACTTCGGCGGTTTGGTGGCATTGAGTCGGTGCTGATGCTGCCACATGATGAGCGCGCTGTTGCGCGCGCTCACGCGGCCGGGTTGTCGGTGCTCGAGGCCGCACCGCGATCACGGTTTGCGCGTTCTATTCGCGCCCTCGTCGAAGCTTCAGTCGCCGTCCAATAGGCTGGCATGCGTGTCAAGCATGTCAAACCACCTCCTGCGGCACGGTGCACTCGACGAGGCCGACCGTGAATGGTTGATGCTGCTGTCTGCCGATTCGCAGCTGCTCGCCGATCTCGCCACTGCCGACCTGGTGCTGTGGGTGCACACTCGCGACGATAACTTCACCGCTGTCGGTCAGGTGCGTCCGTCCAGCGCCCCGACGCTGTTCTACCGCGACCTCGTTGGTCAGCAGATGCGTGAGCAGTGGGAACCCGATGTGCGCCGGGCCTTTGAAGAGGGGCGCACGGTTCGTTCAACCGAACCCGACTGGTTTGACGAGATTCCCACCCAGCTGACCGTGACCCCGGTGTTTTCATCGCGTCGCGTGGGCGGCAAGCGGGTTCGTTCAGAACGGCCGATTGCCATCTATACGCGCCACACCAATCTGCTCAGCGGTCGTCACCTGACTCGGCAAGAGCACACCTTCCGTGAGTGTGCTGAAGACCTGTTCGACATGATCGAGGCGGGAGAGTTCCCCGACCCCGACGCTCCCGAGTTTTCTCGCCGTGGCGCACCTCGCGCACACGATGGCCTGATTCGCCTCAACCCCGAGGGTGTGGTTACGTTCGCCAGCGCCAACGCGCTATCGGCGATGAACAAACTCGGTTTCGGCGGCGAGCTTGAGGGTGAGGCGCTGTCGGAGGTTGCCTCACAGCTGATCGACGACAAACGCCATGTTTCGGTCGACGAGGCGCTGCCGCTGGTGGTGACCGGTCGGGCGCCCTGGATGACCGATGTTGATTCTCGCGGCGTGACAGTGACGATGCGAGCCATTCCCCTGCATCGTGACGGTCAGCGACTCGGCGCGATCGTGCTGTGTCGCGACACCACCGATGTTCGTCACCAGCAGCAAGAACTCATCACTAAAGACGCGACGATTCGTGAGATTCATCACCGGGTGAAAAACAATCTGCAGACTGTGGCCGCGCTGCTGCGCATCCAGGCGCGTCGCGTGCGCAGCGACGAGGCCCGCGAGTCGCTGCTGCAAGCAATGCGTCGAGTGTCGTCGATTGCGGTGGTGCACGACACTCTTTCGAGCGGGTTTTCGCAGTCGGTTGATTTTGATGAGGTGTTCTTGCGGGTGATGAAACTCGCCACCGAGGTTGCCGCCGGTGAGGGTGGTCAGACTATTCGCCCCGAGCTGCAGGGTTCGTTCGGTGCGGTGCCCAGTGAATATGCCACCCCGCTTTCGCTTGCGCTCACCGAGCTGGTCACCAACGCGGTTGAGCACGGTTTTGATGCCGGCGCCACCGAGGGTCGGGTTGTGGTGCGTGTTGAGCGCAGCGAAGAAATGCTCTCGATCGACGTGGTCGACAACGGTAAGGGGATGTCAGAAAGCGGCGTCGGAAACGGGCTCGGCACCCAAATCGTGCGCACGCTCGTGGAGGGCGAGTTGGGTGGTTCGATCATGTGGACCCCGACGCCCGGCGGTGGCACCACGGTTGAGATTCGAGTGCCGCGGCGCTGGGGCGTTTCGGCGACCACCGCACAGCTGGCGGTGGTGCCGGGGGCCGACGGGCCATTCCCAGAACAGTCAGTTGACGACGAGTAGGTTTTGCGGTCGGTGGCGTGGCTGGATTTCGCGTCGGTGGGGCAGGATGCTGAAACTCGCTAGGATGCGCGGCGAGCGCGGGCGGCGCGCCGTTTGAGTGCGCGGCGCTCATCTTCAGAAAGCCCGCCCCAAACACCCGAGTCTTGGTTGGTGTCGAGCGCATACTGCAGGCACTGTTCGGTTACCGGGCAGCGCCCGCACACCGACTTGGCGGCGTCGATCTGCTCGAGTGCTGGGCCGGTGTTGCCAACGGGAAAGAAAAGCTCGGGGTCGGCATTCATACAGGCAGCAGACTCGCGCCAATCCATATTGAAAGGTCTCCTCGGTTCCGGTGTGCCGAAATATCGGCGGCAGCTGTGCACACTGTGTCACGCTGATGCGGGGCGAACGTGGCTGCGTGCTGCGCTCTCGGCGGTTATTCAGCGGTCGCTGCCCTGATCTGAAGTATCATCTTGCCACGCAACTACGCTCTGATCAAGGAAATCTTTTGTCTGCGCATCCTGCAAACGAACCCGAAGCTGATCGTTCAGTATTTGTCAACTCGCCCGTACCGGTTCGGTTGCTGGGGCTGGTGGTAGCGGTAGAAGCCCTGTTTATGCTGTTTATTGCCGGGCTGCTCGTGGTCGAACTTATGACCGAAACACCCAATTCGCTGGCCTCATCGATCGGGCTGGTGGTGATTGCCGTGATCGCGGTTGCGGCGCTGACCGCGACGCTCGTTGGAATTGCGCATCGACAGAGCTGGACGCGCAGTTTCACGCTCGTGTGGCAGGTGCTGCAGGTTGCTGCTGCGGTGGTGGTGCTGCAGGGGGATATGGCCGACACGGTCGGTTGGGTGCTGGCGGTGGTATCGCTGGCCGGGCTGGTTTTGGTGTTTAACCCGAAAGTGACGGCCTGGCTGCGCCCCGACGAAGAACCGGGACGCTAGCGCGGCCGGTTGGTTGAGTTCTCGAGCAGTTTCAGTACGCGCTCGACGTGACCTTTGGCGCGCACGTTGTAGAGCGCCTCGATGATCTTGCCTTCCTCGTCGATGAGGAAGGTCGAGCGAATCGACCCGACGACGATCTTGCCGTAGTTCTTCTTTTCGCCGTAGGCACCGTAGGCGGCCTGCACTTCGTGGCCGGGGTCGCTCAGCAGTCGGAATGGCAGCGCGTACTCTTGTTTGAAATCGGCGAGTTTGGCGACGGGGTCGGCCGAGAGGGCGAGCACCTCATAGCCGGCGGCGCTGATGCGGGCTTCGCTATCGCGGAAGTCGCAGGCCTCGGTGGTGCATCCTGGCGTGAATGCGCGGGGATAGGTGTAGAGCACGACCTTCTTACCGGCGAAGTCGCTCAGGCTGACCTGATTGCCGTCCTGGTCGGTGAGCGTGAACGCGGGGGCGGTGTCTCCTGCCCGCAGGCGGGTGGTTTCAGTCACGGCTGCTCCTTTACTGGGTGGTTACGGTGTGCGCCGGCGCGATGCCGGTGTCGCCATTGTCTCGCGGGTTTGCTGAGTGATTGGGCGGTCGGTTGGGGGAAAATCAAAAAGCCCGAATTAACGAATTCGGGCTTAGGCGTGCGCCCCCAGGGACTCGAACCCTGAACCCACGGATTAAGAGTCCGTTGCTCTACCGATTGAGCTAGAGGCGCAGTTTGTCGCGTGAACGACCTATGAAGATTAGCATCATCGTAGATTCGATGCAAAACATCGAATCTGTGCGGTGTTGTTGTCGTGATCAGTCAGAATAGAACGAACAGCAGGAAGGTGGAGCCCGTGGTGTCTTCGACAGTTTCGGCAAGTGCAGGTCTCGTTCGGCAGCGGGGCGGTGACGTTGCTGTAGCCGGTGCTCGTACCGTGCGGCCGACCCACCTTACCGCGCTGGTTGGCGAGGTGCTGGCTGCCCGGGATGCGGGTGAAACGATCGCGGTGGTCGGCGCCGGGTTTCCGGCAGCCACCAAAACGGCCCATCTCGCGCTCGATCTTTCGGGGCTCACCGGTGTTGTTGACGCCGATGCTGCCACCAATACGGTGACGTTCTACGGCGGCACAACCGTGCACCAGGCTCGTGAACTGCTGCACAATCAGGGGCTCGATCTTGTTGGTGCGCCCGCTGATGGGCAGCTCACATTGGCCGGGGCTGCGAGCACCGGCGCGCACGGGCTCAACCCCGCTGAACCAATCTTTTCGGGTGCCATTGCCGGTATTGGCCTGGTGACCATTGACGGTGAGCTGCGCAATATCGATGAGCGTCGTGATGCGCAGCTGTGGCCAGCCGTGAAACTTTCGCTTGGGGCGCTCGGTGTGCCCGTGACGGTGACTGTTCGGGTGCGTCCGTATGTAGGTCTCGAACTGCGCCACCGCAAGCGCAAGATCAATGAGCTCGTGCACGAGTTTGCCGAGGCCCGCGACAAGACCGATTTCTACTGCGTTGACTGGCGACCGCTCGGCACTGAGGCCCACCTCACCGTCGGTTGGTATAGCGATGATTCGCCGCAGTCGGCTGTGGCCACTGAAAAGCGTGCGCAGCTTACCGCTGCCGCACCGAAACCGAAGGCGAGTCGATTTCGCCGTTTCCGTGAAGCAGTGGCTCGCCGCCTGCCCTTCCTGGCGCCGGCGCTCGCGCGCGCTGCCAACCGTTTTGACCGATTCGGGGTGCGAGCGAACCTGCCCGAGGTGCTGGAGGATGCGACCACAGAGTTCTATATCGCACCGTCCCGGATGCCACTGGTGGTTGAAGCACTGCAAGAACTTGCCCGCGGTCACCGCGCACTTGGTTCGACGCGGGTGCGCATCAGCATGGTTGCCCCCGACGATGCCTGGGCGTCGGCCGCCTATCGCAGCGATGTGGTTGCGGTGGCGGTAACGGTGCCAGCGGCCGACCGGGCTGCGCTGGCCGAGATCGAAGATGTGCTGCTGTGGCTCGGTGGGTTACCGAACTGGGGCCGGTTTAACACTGTCACCGGCGCCGAAGCGGCCTATGTGATGCCGCGGTTTGGCGATTTTGTGCACACCTACCACGACCTTGACCCTTATGGTCAGCTGCAGAACCAGGTTGTTGCGCGCCTGCTCGCCTAAACTTAACGCGCAGTCTTCAAACGAACGGAATCTCATCAGCAATGGCCAAAAACGACCGCGAACAAATCCGCCGCCTGCGGGAAGAGGCAAACGCACTGCGTCAGCAGGCCGAGGCGAAAAAACGCCGTCAGCGGATGCTCGCCCAGGTGGGTACGATCGTCGGGGCGTTGGTAGTTGTCGCGATCATCGTCGGTTTTGCCATCATGGCACCGCAGTGGTTCGGTAACCGTCACGTTCCAGAGGCTTCGGGCAGCGTTAAGGTGGCCAACAGCGCCGGTGAGGATGTCGAGGTACCGCTCACCATCAACAATGATGGTGTCACCGTCGGTAACGACGATGCTCCCGACACCATTGACTACTACCTCGACTTCTCGTGCCCGCACTGCCGCGAATACCACAAGGCAATGGATCCCACCTACCAGCAGCTCATTGGTGATGGCAAAATCAAGGTGCGGTATCACTTCATCCGCTTTGTTGATGACTACGGGATGCGTGCTGCCGCTACCATGATCGCGGCCACTGAGGCCGAGCCGGCAAAGTTCTATCAGCTCGTGGATGACCTGTTCGAGGTGGCCCCACAGACGCAGGTGGCGTGGAGCGAAGCCGACTATGCGACGCATCTGCAGGGTCTTGGGGTCACGAACTCGACCGTGCTTGAAGCTATCCAGGACGGCAAATACAACTGGTGGATTCTCGACCGCACGCGCAATGCCCGCTCGAACGGTGTAAAGGGCACTCCGAGCATCGGGCTCAATGGCAAGTTGCTGCAGAACCTGCCGACCCCGGGCACGATTGAGTACCTGCTTGATGGGCTCAGCGAGCAGGAAGCTCGTGAGAAAGCGGCACCGACACAGACGCCGAAGCCGACCGGTGAAAACGCCGCTACTGACGCACCCGTCGACGAGACTTCGGATTCGGGCGAATGACGCGCGAGGCCGCGGCCGTAACTGAAGCGGCCGAGCTGCCGAAACTTTTGCGGCGTCCCACGCTCGGGTGGGTGCTGCTGGTGTGCGGCATCGCCGGTTTGCTGGCGAGCTTCATGCTCAACCTCGAGTATCTGCACCTGCTCACCGACCGGGATGCAGCTCTTATCTGCGATATCAACCCGTTTGTCACCTGTGGTCCGGCGATGCTCTCGAGTGCGGCCGCAATTTTCGGGTTCCCGAATGTCGTCGTCGGCCTGGTGTCGTTCACCGTGGTCATCACCACCGGTGTGGTGCTATTGACCGGTGTGCAATTACCGCGGTGGTATTTCATCGCACTGCAGCTTGGGTTGATTGGTGCCGCTGTAATGATCACCTATCTGCAGATTTTCTCGGTGTTTGAGCTTGGCAAGCTTTGCCTGTGGTGCATGATCATCTGGGCGTTCACCATTCCGCTGGTGGCGCTGGTGACAATCTCGAACCTGGGGTATGGCGTGGTCGGTGAGGCCGCGGTGCCGCTCGGTGAACGCCTAGGCCAGTGGGCCTGGGTGGTTGTGGCGCTCTGGTACCTCATCGTGATCGCGATGATCGGAGTGGGGATGGGGCAAGAGTTCATCCTGGCGTTTCGCTACTAACGACGCGCAGTAGTTTGGCCTCGCACCGATTGGATGCGAGGCCAAAGCTGTTGGTGGCGGCGCTAGCTTGCCTGGCGCAGCTCGGTGTCGTCGTGCGGCGGCTGCTGGTGACGACGTGCCGTGAGTTCGGGGAGCGGTTCGGGGCGCTCGAGCTCGGCTGTGTCGGCGATCGCGTTTTGCACGCGACGCACGAGATCGACCGCGAGTAGTTCTGCAAACACGGCGTCGTCACTCGGTTTGCGGTCGGTGCGCCACTCGAGACGGTAGCGGCCGGCGGGGCCAAACAGGTCGTCGAACAGGTGGAAGAGTTCGCGCTGCATCTCGGGCCTGAGTGCGGCTTCGGGTTCGAGCAGTTGCGGGCCACTGTCAGCCCAGCGGGCAAGCTCGAGGCCGGCGAAGTTGGGGTGTGCGGTCAACGGCATTGCCGGCTGAGACGAGGGCGCTGCCACAATGCCGCGCCGTTCGACGGGTGCATCGCTGGCGGTCGACTCGGCTACCGGTTCGCTCGGGGCTTCGATGGTGAGCTCTTCGCCGTCGGTGAGCGCTGAGTGGCGGGCGCGACGGGTGGTGGGCTTTGCAGCTGCCTTTTCGGTTTCACTGGGCGCTGGTGCCGGTGCTGCGGGAGGCTGTTGCGGTTGCGCAGCCGGTTCGACCGTGACGGCCTGGGGTGCAGCCGGCACCGAAGTTTCGGGCTGTGGAACTGCCGGCGCGGGTGGCGCCGGTGCGGTGGATTCGTTGCGTGCCGGCGGTGTTGTTTCAGATGCCGATGCACTACTCGCGAGATTGCGGAACCAGCCGAACATGACGAGCCCCCTCCTTCAGCCTATTCAGACACTTCTGAGCGCAGATTACGGGCAAGTGGCGCGCTTGGTGGCGCGCCACGCGGAAGGCGGGATGTTTTTCAAAGTTTCTAAAGGTTTTCTTGTGCCTCTTGTTCGCGTTCTTGTGCTTCGAGTGCCTCTTCGCGCACTGCAGAAATTGCGGCGATGAGTGTGGCGCCCCACGCGAGCCAGGCGGCAACATTGGCTGAGCGGCTGCGGTTCTCTGAGGTTTTCTTTAGGAGGGGGAGGATTCCGAGGGTGGCGCTGATGATGCCACCGTTCAGCAGAAATTTGCGCATGCGGCCAGCATAATCGGCGGCCAATCTCGCGTGCTGAGATGTGACCGGGTGTGCCACATACTTAACGTTTGCTGAAGCACCCTTTACGACCGGTAAGGTTCTCCGTTACGCTTGGCCGGGTCATCCTTTACGGTCGGTAAGTGGATGGGGTAAAGCGGTGCCGGTGCCAAACGGCGGCCGGTCACCGTTTTACCCGAGACGGCAGCGCTCAGAACGAAAGGAACCGAGTTGAGCGACAGTAGTGAGCTGCGCGAGCGCATCCGAGAAATAGCGCTCCAGGAGTTTGCCGAAAAAGGATTTTTCGGCTCGTCGCTGGCAGATATTGCCGGGCGCGCCGGATGCACCAAACAAAACGTCATCTATCACTTCGGCAGCAAGCAGGGCCTGCTCGCATCCGCCTGCGAGCGGGTCGATGAGCAGGCCGCCCAGGTGATTCGCGACTATGAAGCCGGAAGACTTGACGATCTGCTGCAAACAATCGTCGACGTGGTCGCTGCCAACCCGTACGGTGTGGCGGCGCTGCTGTTCGACCACGACGCGCTTCCCGAGAATTGTTCACTCACCGGAATTCAAGAGCTGCTCGAACTTGCCGCCCGGGTGTACGCCCCCGGTGATGACACCGCGCTGCTGCGAGTGACGGTCGCCATGACCGGAATTGCGTTTGTGCTGGTATCCGAGGCGCTGAGCAGCCCCGGTCGCCCAAAACCACCCGTTTCGCCCGGTGTTGAACTCAGCTCCGATATAGCCGCGCAGCTGCTGCGCAGCCTCGTGAGCCCCGCATCCGAAACCACCGACCACCAACAGCTTCAGGAGGCGTAATGGCTCTGCTTCTTTACCGAATCGGGCATTTTTCATATCGACGCCACTGGCAGGTGCTGTCGGCGTGGCTGGTGCTATTAGCAGCCGCGCTCACTCTGGGCCTGGCATTCGGCGGCCAGATGGAAGAGAGCTTCGACATCCCCGGCACCGAGTCGCAGAATGCGCTCGACCGGCTCGAACAGGTTTTCCCGCAGGTTGCCGGCGAGAGCGCGCAGGTAGTGGTGGCCGCATCCGACAGCATCGACAACTATCGCGACGAGCTCAACGACATCGCGAAACAGATCGAAGAAGTGCCGCGAGTTGAACAGGCACTCGACCCCTATAGCGAATACGCCACCGGCACGCTGTCTGAAGATGGCAAAGCCGCGATCATCCAGGTGCAATTCGAATCGGTTTCGAAAGACCAGCTTGAAGAACCCGCCGATCAGGTGCGGGAGGTTGCCGATCAGCTGAACGACCACGGTCTCAAGGTCGAATACGGCGGGATGCTGTACCAAAACCTCGAGTACGGTCTCACCGCCACCGAGCTGGTGGGTGTGGCATTTGCCGCAGTGGTGCTATTTGTGGCCTTCGGTTCGGTGGTGGCAGCGGGGATGCCGCTGGCTGCGGCGGTCACCTCGGTGGGGGTGACCATGGGCGTGCTGCTATTCATCACCCGATTCGTCATCGTCTCGAGCGCCACCCCGATGCTGGCGGTGATGATCGGCCTTGCCGTGGGTATCGACTACGCGCTATTCATCATTTCTCGTCACCGCAAACAGCTCGCATCCGGAATGGAAGCGAGTGAGTCGGCGGCGCTGGCAACCGGCACCTCGGGGTCGGCAGTGGTGTTTGCCGGGGCCACCGTGATGGTGGCACTGTTTGGCCTGACCATCGTCGGCATTCCATTCCTCTCGGTGATGGGTATTGCCGCGGCCGCCGGTGTGTTTATGGCGATGCTCGTCTCACTCACCCTTGTTCCGGCGCTGCTCGGTATCGCGGGTGAACGGCTGCGTCCCCGCGAAGGGTCGCGCGTGTGGAAACGCGAAACCGGCCAGAACAAGCGGCCAACCATGGGCCGCCGATGGGTTCGTATCGTGATGCGCGCACCAATCGTATTCGTGCTGCTCGTTATTGGTTTGCTGACCGTTGCGGCGCTTCCGGCTCTGCACATGCAGACCTCGCTGCCAAGTGGTAAGGGCGAGGCCGCAGGCAATACCGCGCGAGACGCCTACGACATTGTGACCGAACATTTCGGTGAGGGCACGAACGGTCCGCTGCTGGTGATGCTCGACATCACTCAGATGGATAACGACCAATTGCTCGACAACCTTGAGAAGATTCGCGACGAGGTGGCCGGTGTCGAAGGTGTTGAGCTGGCGGGAGATGCGCTGCCGAACCCCACCGTCGACTCGGCGATTATCCAGGTCATCCCAACCACCGGGCCCGACGACCCGGCAACTATGGACACGGTGCAGCGGCTGCGCGAGCTGGCCCCTCAGATTGAAGAAAGCTACAACGCCGTCAGCTCGGTGACAGGTATGACCGCCGTGCAGATCGACATCACCGACCGCCTCAACGGCGCACTGCTGCCGTTTGCCGGCGTGGTGGTTGGCATCAGCGTGGTGCTGCTGACGATGGTGTTCCGTTCGCTGCTGGTGCCCATCAAAGCCGCGGTGAGCTTCCTGCTGTCGGCCTTTGCCGCGTTCGGTCTCACCGTGCTCGTCTTCCAAGACGGGGTGGTCGGCGAGATTCTCGGCATTGTGCCCGGGCCGATCATCGCCTTCCTGCCAGTGCTGCTGCTGGCAATCGTGTTCGGGTTGGCGATGGACTACGAGGTGTTTCTGGTTTCGGGGATGCGCGAATCGTACGTGCACGGGCACACGGCACGCGAAGCCATTGAGGAGGGCTTCGCGGGTGCCGCACGCGTGGTGACTGCCGCAGCGCTCATCATGTTCTTCGTGTTCGCGGCCTTCGTGCCTGAGGGAGTGGGTGTGATCAAGGTGATCGCCTTCGGCCTGGCCGTCGGTATCTTCTTTGACGCCTTCCTCGTGCGCATGACACTCGTTCCGGCCCTGATGACGCTGTTCGGTGACCGTGCCTGGAAACTCCCCAAGTGGCTTGAGCGCGAGCTTCCGAACCTCGACATTGAAGGCGAACAACTGCGCGAGCACCTGGATGCAGCCCGCTGGGCAGCCGAACACTCGTCGGGTATTGCCTTCGACCAGCTGCAATTGCGGGCCGGCAAACACGGCACCGAACCGCTCGATGTTGATCTGCCAGCAGGAGGCATCCTGCTCGCCAGTGGTGAGCCGCTCGATCGCAAACTGCTTGCCGACACGATTGCCGGCCGACTCGAACAGGGTAGTGGTGCGGGTCATGTGCTGGGACGTTCACTACCGGGAGATTCGCCCGCGCTCATCTCGCGCGTAACCCGCGTAGATCTCGGCAACCTCGACGACCGCAGCCGCGAACTCGACCTTGGCCAGCTACTGGCCCGCCACGGCGCCTTCGCTACCAAGATGTTCCGTTCCGAGGCCCCGGCAGCGACAACGAACACTGCCCTGCAGCGCGCCAATGAGGTGCTCGCCGCGCTGGGTGAAACCACCCGACTCGACCCCTCAAGCCATCTCGAACTGCTCGAACCGCTGCCGCGCGCGGTGGCGCAGCTGAGCATCGCGCTGGCAGAGCAACCCGAAGTGCTCGTTGTCGACCTCGGTCAGCTCGGCAGCGCATCCAGCCAGTCACTGATCGCCGATATTGTGCGCGCGATCGACCTGCTCGCCGTCAACCACCGCTCCGGCAAGCTCATCACCGTTGTGGTGGGCGGAAGCAACCTCAACCTTCACTCCACCCAAACCGCGCTCGCACATTCAACGAATCAGCGTGAGTCGCGTGAACTTGCGCTGATCGGAAAGGAGCTGCGCTCATGACCATCAAGAATCAATTCGCATCCGCGCGGCTACGCAACTTACTGCTGGCCATCCTGCTGCCAATCATCCTGGTTCTAGTGGGCGCGCAGTCGGTTGCCAGCCCTTCTGAAGCATCGGGTCGGGTGCCCGCGCTCATCGTGAACAACGACGAGATGGTCGAACAGATCAACAAGGATGGCTCGACCACGAAAGTGGTGGCTGGCCGCTTGCTCGTCAGCTGGTTGACCAGCCCCGACAACGCTGGTCAGTACGACTGGCAGCTGGCGAACCCCGAAACGGCACAGCGGCGGCTCGACGAGGGCAGCGCCTATGTGGTGGTGACCATCCCCAGCAACTTCTCGGCATCAATTGTTTCGGCGGGCACCGGCGAACCCAAGCCCGCCAAGGTCGAGATGGTGACCAGTCAGGCACACGACTATCGCACCGGTGAGGTCACGCAGCAAATCTTTAACGGGCTGATTGCCGAGTTTGGTCAAGACATCACGAATCAGATTGCCGTTGGGTTGGCTGATGCCGTGAATGAATCGGCGGATGGGTTGCAGCAGGCAGCCAACGGTGCCGGCAGCCTGGCCAACGGTGCCGGAAAACTCGGCCGCGGCTTCGACCAGTACGCCGATGGTGCTTCGCAATTGGCTGATGGCGCCGGGCAGGGAGCGGACGGCGCCGGGCGACTTGCCAGCGGTGCCCGCGATCTTGACAGCGGTGCGCGGCAGTATGTTGGCGGCGTTGAACAGTATGTCGATGGTGCCTCGCAGCTAGCGGGCGGTGTTGACCGATATGTGGGCGGTGTTGACGAGTATGTCGGCGGCGTGCAGCAGTATGTGGACGGCGTGAAGCAGCTCGATAGCGGGCTGCAGCAGCTTGCCGGGGGTGCCGACCAGCTGCGCGAAGCCAGTGGCCGGATCGACTCGGTGGCCGACCGGCTCGACGGTATTTCGGGCAGTGTTGACCAGGTGCGCCAGCAGTTGGGGCAGGTTGAGGGGGTGCT
This sequence comes from uncultured Gulosibacter sp., assembly GCF_963509965.1. Lineage (NCBI taxonomy): Bacteria > Bacillati > Actinomycetota > Actinomycetes > Micrococcales > Microbacteriaceae > Gulosibacter > uncultured Gulosibacter sp. Next base: position 173,884 of record NZ_CAUPDE010000003.1, on the reverse strand, counting down.
CGATCGGCTTTCGGCTCTCGACGCGAGCGAGCTGTACGGCATCTGTGACCGCATCGCCGACCCCGATTTGCAGGCCGAGTGTGCCGCGGCTGTGAACACGCTTGCTGAGCAGCTGCAATCGGGCAACTTCAACCCGGCTGATTTGCAGCAGTACCTCGACGAGGCCGACTATGCGCTCGGGCAGCTTTCTGAAGCCGGCCCGCAGCTGAAGCAGCTCTCTGGTGGCCTCAATCAGTTTGCCGATGGTGTAAACCAGGCAGCCGACGGCAGCTCGCAGCTGGCAAGTAACGGTGACCGTCTGGTGGCGGGCGGTAACCAGCTCACCGATGGCGGTAGCGAGCTGCAGGGTGGTGCCAGCCGGCTCAGTAGCGGCGGTCAACAGCTTTCGGGCGCCGGGGGGCAGCTGGTTGATGGCACCTCGCAGCTGGCAGATGGCGCTGGCGAGCTATCGAGCGGGCTCGATCAGCTCGCTGACGGTGCTCAGCAACTGGATGAAAACAGCGGTCAAATCAAGGACGGTATCGGTCAACTGCACGATGGTGCTGGCAAGATGCAGTCGTCGCTGCAAGACGGTGCCGACCAGGCGCGCAGCGCGATCACCGACACCGATCAGTTCGCTGAAATGGTGTCGCAGCCGGTGCAGAGCATCAGCACCGTCACCCACGACCCCGGATTCGGTGGCATCCTCGCCGCGATGCTGGTGCCGGTTGGCGTTTGGGTCGCCGGGTTTGTCACCGCGATTCGGCGGCGGATGCTGACTGACGAACTGCTCGATTCGAGCGCTTCGAATATAAGCATCCTCATTGCCGGCATTCGCCGGGTGTTTACGCCGGTGATGATTGTGGCGCTGGCACTTACCGCGCTGGCGCATCTGGTGATGGATGTTCCGGCGCAGGCGATCGGCGGAACGCTGCTATTCGCGCTGCTGGCCGGCTTCGCATCCTCGGCGCTCCACCTGATGTTTGCCGTGTTCTGGGCGCGCCGTAATGCGGCGATCGTGTCGCTGAGTGTGCTGATTTTGCAGCTGTTGACGCTGCGCGGCGTGATTCCGTTTGAGTGGCGGGCGCCGTGGGTTGGGCAGGTGTCGATGTTCTTGCCCGTTGGGCAGACCTCGGCAGGTCTCCAGGCGATCTATGCCGGCGGGAATGCGGCAACGGTGGTGGCAGCGGTGGCCGGGTTGATTCTGGTGACGCTTGCCGCACTGGCGATCACGGCGGTGGCGATTGGCAGCCGCCGAAAAGCAAAGGTCACCACGCTCGTCGCCGAACCCCGCAGTGGTATTGCGGCACGGCATAAGGCCTAGCCGTAGGGATGTCGTCCTATTGTCGCTGCCCCCCACTAGCAAGTGACCCTCTTACTGCGAAGTGACCCTGTCGTAGGAGGGTCATTTGCCGGTAACAGGGTCACTTAGTGTGGAATCTGGGGTGCTCGTTCAGTTTGATCGGGCACCCCGCCGCCGTTCGTTCCGGTTAAATCGGCCCCAGGTTACGGCGCGCAAACTCGACCGTGCGGCGCAGGATGCGTAGGCGTTCGGTTTCCGATTTGGCACCGCGCGTGTTCACCTCGGCAACCACATGCCCCGACCACTGCGTGTCACGCAAATACTGCAGCGCCTCGGCAACCGGCTGTCCACCCTCGCCCGGTGCGAGATGCTCGTCAAAAATTTTCCCGCTCGACCCGGGAGCCTGGCCGTCACACAGATGGATGTGTCGCAGCCGGTGGGCTGCATCCCGAGTCATCTCAAGACAGTTTTGCCCTGCCAGCGCGGCATGCGAAAAATCAATCGTAATCGAGTCGCAATCCATCTCGATCGGGTTGATGCCGGGGGCATACATGCGGGTGCCGCCGCCACCCATATGCCACGGAAACATGTTCTCGACCGCGAGCGCGACCCCCGAGCCACGCTCGAGCCGGCGAACGATCTCAAGAAAATTCTGCGCATAGGTGGTCTGCCACCGAAACGGCGGATGCACGACCACCACATCAGCCCCCACCTCGCGGGCCAGATCTACCGAACGTTCGAGTTTCACAGTGGGGTTCGTGCCCCACACAAACTGCGTAAAAAACAGCACCGGGGCGTGAATGGCGAGCACCGGCAGATCGTGTTTGCGTGACAGCGCACGAATCGCCGCGGCCGAACGAGTGGCAGCCTCGGTCGACACCATGATCTCGATCCCGTCAAAACCCGCGCGCTTAGCGATTTTGAACGAGGTGTCGAGCGGTTTGCCGAAGGTGCACGAGGTGCTCATGCCAAGTTGAATCATCCCGTGCAGCCTACGGGTGCTTGGTTACAGCTTGGTGCCCGCCCGCTGAACCACCGATCGATCACAGCCAGTTGCTGCGTTTGAACAACCAGTACAGCCCCACACCCATGACCACGAGCAGCACGTTCGACACCCACCACATTTCAACCGAACCGAACCCGGGAAACTCGACGTTCTGCCCGAAATAGCCGGTGACCGCGGTGGGTACCGCAATGATCGCCGCCCACGAAGTGACCTTCTTCATCACCTCATTCATCTGGTTGCCCTGCAACGCCACATTCGTTTCGAGGATCATGCTGATCTGATCGCGCAACCCTTCAGCCCACTCGGCCGAGTGCAGGGTGTGGTCGTACACATCACTGAAATACGGTTCGAGGCCCCGCACCGCCACCCGCGAATCGCTCCGCAGCAGCGTGTTTACCACCTCTCGCAGCGGTAGCGTGACATGCTGCATCCGCTGCACCGAACGACGCAGCACGAACGCGGTTTTCTGCACCTCAAATGTTGCGTTGGCATCGTCAAACATCAGGGCGGTGAGCTCATCGGTGTGATCACTCACCTCGGCCAACACGTCGACGTGCCCGTCAACCACACAGTCGAGCAGCCCCCACACGATATAGCCGGCGCCGCAGCTGATCAGATCGTCATTGGCTTCGAGCCGCGCGACCACCTCGGCCATCGGGAAATCATCCTCGTGCACCGTCACCACCAGATTCGGCAGCAAAAAAGTGGTGCAACGCGCCAGCTGCACCTCGTGTGATTCTTCGAGCCTGGCGGCCGAGAGCGTCATTAGCAGGTGGGTAGAAAATCGTGAGATTTTCGGACGCTCGTGGGTGTTCAGCGCATCCTCGACGGCGAGCTGGTGCAAATCGAGCTTGTCGGCAAGGTGCGACAGCGTCTCGGTGTCGTCGAGGGTGAGATCAATCCAGCCGAAATCGGAGCTTCCCGAACGAATCTCGGTCACAAAATCCGTTGCCGAACCGACCTGCCGTTCGTAGCCATCCGTATAGATCCGAAAGCGCTCCATGCCCTCAGCGTACGTCGACCACGGGATGGATGCCGTGCATTCGCGTAGAGCGAACTGACGGCCGGATCATGCGGCTGCATCGAACCGTTAGGATGTTGTGGGTAACGCGACGAACGGGGGACTCATGCTGGCTTGGCTCGCGGTTTTTCTGATTGCAAGCATCAGCATGCCAGCCCTGCGCCACATCCCCCGCAACGGCGCTTTCATCATCGCCAGTGTGGTTTCAGCAGCCGCCGCAATCTGGCTCGCCACCCTCGCACCCACAGTCATCGCCGGTGGCGTCTACGAGCAGCACGTGCCGTGGATTCCTCTGCTCGACATCAACCTGAGCTTCCGCATCGACGCCCTCAGCTGGATATTCGCGATGATCGTCACGGTGATCGGGGCGCTCGTACTGGCCTATTGCGCCAGCTACTTCAGCACCGATGAACCGGGGCGCGGCCGCTTCGCTGCGGTGCTGCTCGGCTTTGCCGGGGTGATGCTGGGGCTGGTGACCGCCGACAACATCTACCTCATGTTCGTGTTCTGGGAAGCCACGAGCGTGCTGTCGTTCTTGCTGATCGGCCACTACACGGGCCGCCGGGCCGCGCGCGGTTCGGCCATGCAGGCGCTGCTGGTCACCACCTTCGGTGGCCTCGCCATGCTGGTGGGGGTCGTGATGGTGCACTGGGCGGCCGGCACCGCTTCACTGCAGCAGATCGTCGCCGCAGGGCTACCCGATTCGCCATTCGTGCGCACCGCCGCGGTGCTGGTGCTGGTGGGCGCAGCATCCAAATCGGCACTCGTGCCATTCCACTTCTGGCTGCCCGGCGCAATGGCCGCACCTACACCGGTGTCTGCCTATTTGCATGCCGCCTCGATGGTGAAAGCCGGTATCTATCTCGTGCTGCGCTTGCTGCCGAGCTTCGGTGAAATCACCGGCTTCCGCGAAACGCTCATCGTCATCGGCGTGTTCACCATGCTCGTGGGCGGTTGGCGCTCGCTGCGGCAGTTCGACCTCAAACTCATACTCGCCTACGGTACGGTTTCGCAGCTCGGCTTCATGATGACCATCGCCGGTTTTGGCACCAGGGATGCGGCGCTCGCGGCGGTTGCGATGGTGATCGCGCACGCGCTGTTCAAGGCCGCGCTCTTCCTTGTGGTCGGCACGATCGACCACCGCGCCGGCACCCGCGACGCTCGCAAACTCTCGGGAGTGGGCCGCGCCATGCCGGTGCTCACCACGTTTGCGGTGATCGCCGCGGCGTCGATGGCGGGGCTGCCGCCGCTGTGGGGTTTCGTCGCAAAAGAGGCCGCGTTCGGTGCGTTTTTTGACGCCATCAGCACCGGGGATGCCTGGGGTCTCGTCGCGCTGGTGGGTACCGCGACCGGCTCAATCTTTACCGTGGCCTACACGCTGCGATTCCTCTACGGTGCTTTTGCCCGCAAACCCGATCCGGAACTTGCCGAAACCAAGCTGGCTCCCGCATCCGCAATTGACGGTGTGGTGATCGGCACTCTCGTCGCCGCCACCGTGGTGCTACCACTGGCGGCCGTGCAGTGGATCGACCGGCTCATTGCCGTGTATGCCGACACGGTTCCAGCGCTCGACTCTTGGGACCTTGCCCACCTGGCGCTGTGGCACGGCTGGCAACCGGCACTGGCGGTATCGGCCTTCACGCTGCTGTTTGGTGTGATGATGTTTTTGGGTCGCGGCACCGTGGCGCGCATCCAGGCGCTCGTGCCCGCGTGGGTTGATGGCTCAAAGACCTACTGGTTGGCGATGCGCCTGGTCGACCGCGGGGCAGCTCGCGCCACCGCGATGATTCAGCGCGGTTCATTGCCGGTATACCTCGCGTGGATTTTTGGTGTCTCGGTGCTCTCAATCGTGATCAGCGCTGCCCGGGTTGATTTCGCTGAGCTCGACCTCACGCTGCGAACGCCGTGGTGGAGCGTCGTGGTGCTGGTGATCATCCTGATCGCCTCGTTCGCCACTGCGGTCTCAACAAAACGCTTCCAATCGATGGTGTTGGTGGGCGTTACCGGTTACGCGATGGCGGCCGTTTTCGCGCTTTCGGGAGCCCCCGACCTCGCCACCACCCAGGCGCTGATCGAAACCATCTCAATGGTCGTATTTGTGCTTGTGCTGCGCCGACTTCCCGCCCTCCACTCAAAACTCGGCAGCAACCTCTCCAGCTGGGTGCGCTGGACCATCGGTGCGACAGTCGGCCTCGGGATGGGTGTGGTTGCCATCATCGCGCTCGGGTCGCGAGCATTCCCGAGCGACGGGCTGGCGCTGCCAGAGCTCGCAGTCGAGGGCGGCCACGGCGACAACTTCGTGAACGTCACGCTGGTGGATATTCGTGGCTGGGACACGATGGGTGAGTTGCTCGTGCTGGTGGCAGCGGCCACCGGTATCGCGAGCCTCATATACCTGGATGCGCGCCGGTCGCGTCGCGAGCGCGAACTCGCGCGTACCCGCCTGACACCGAAGCAGCGTCGCCTTGAAGCTGAGCGTCAGCGCACCGGCTGGCTACTTGCCGGACACACCATCGGCCCCGACCAGCGCTCAATCGTGGTCGAGATCGTGGTGCGGGTGATCTTCCACGCGATGCTCATCGCCTCGCTATTCCTGCTGTTCTCGGGGCACAACGACCCCGGCGGTGGCTTCGCTGGCGGCGTGGTGGCCGGTCTCGCACTGGTGGCGCGCTATCTCGCCGGCGGCCGCGAAGAGCTCGACTACACAGTGCGCATTGATGCCGGACGCCTGCTCGGCATTGGCATCGTGACGGTGGCGATCACCGTCATCACGCCGATATTTTTCGGCTACCCACCGCTCACCTCGTTCTGGATCGACCAGCAGATCCCGGTAATCGGCCACTTCGTGGTTGTTACGTCAACGTTCTTTGACATCGGTGTCTACCTCGTGGTGATCGGACTGGTGCTCGATATCCTGCGCTCGCTCGGCTCTGAACTCGACGCGCAGGCCGAGGATGAAAACCTCGCCGCCACAAACCTCGCCGCCACCGTGCTCGACGAGGGCGAGCTGCCCGGAGCCGAACCGGTGGCCGACGAACCGATCACCCGCCGCATCCAAATGGTGCGCGCTAGCAGCCCCCGCAAACGGAAGCGGGGTGCACGATGAGCCTCGATATTGCGCTATTGATCGCCATGGTGGCGATGTACACCGTTGGTGTGTACCTGCTGCTTGAGCGCAGCGTCACCCGCATGATTTTCGGGGTGATCCTGCTAGCCAACGCCACCAACCTGCTGCTCTTTCTCACCGCGGGGAAGCCTGGACTGGCACCACTGACCACCGAGGGAGCCGAGCCCGCCGACTACACCGACCCGCTACCGCAGGCGTTCATCCTCACCGCCATCGTGATCGGGCTGGCGACCACCGCCTTCATGCTGGCACTGCTGTACCGCTCATGGTCGCTGGCCCGCGCCGACGTGGTGGCTGACGACCATGAGGACGTCTCACTGCGCGAGGTGGATGTGGAAGCCGACGATGAGGTGTTCGACCTCGACGACGCCGGCGACACCGACTTCGAACCCGAACATCTGCCGGGCGACGAAGAATCACCCACGCCTGAAGACCAGGAGATCGCACTTGATGAGGAGGAGCTCAAATGAACGCGCTCGTTCCTCTGATTGTGCTGACACCGCTCTTTGGTGCCGCGCTCACCCTGACAGCGGGGCGCCGCAGGCGGATGCAGATCACGATTGCCTCGCTGAGCATGGTCGTCAGCCTCGGGGTGGCAGTGGCACTGCTGCTGGCGGTGCAGACAACCGGGCAGCCCCTGGTGATGCAGGTGGGCGGCTGGGCGGCACCATTCGGCATTTCACTCGTCGTCGACCGGCTCTCGGCACTCATGGTCGTGATCACCAGCCTTGTGCTGCTGGCGGTGATGGTCTTCTCGATCGGGCAGGGCAACGTTGATCACGCTGACGAAGACACCGAAGAAGAAACCCCCGTTTCGATCTTCTATCCCACCTATCTGGTGCTGGCAGCGGGTGTGTACAACGCGTTCATCGCCGGAGACCTGTTCAACCTCTACGTGGGCTTCGAGATTCTGCTGGTGGCAAGCTTCGTGCTTATCACGCTCGGCGGCACCGTGACCCGCATCCGAGCCGGCGTCACCTACATCATTGTTTCGCTGGTGTCATCGGTGCTGTTCCTCATCGCTATCGCCATGATTTTTGCGGCCACCGGCACTGTCAATATGGCCACCATCTCAGCTCGGGTGGGGGCGCTTCCCAGCGAAGTGCAGCTGGTATTGCACCTGATGCTGCTGGTTGGGTTTGCGATTAAGGCGGCGCTTTTTCCGCTGTCGTTCTGGCTGCCCGACTCGTATCCGTCGGCACCGGCGCCGGTCACCGCGGTGTTTGCCGGTTTGCTCACCAAAGTGGGTGTGTACGCCATCCTGCGCACCGAATCGCTCATCTTCGCGGCGAACGATATTTCGGTGCTGCTGATGGTGGTGGCGATCGCCACGATGCTCGTTGGAATCTTCGGTGCGGTGGCACAGGCGGGTATTCGCCGGATGCTCTCATTCATCCTCATCAGCCACATCGGATACATGATTTTTGGTATCGCGCTGGGCACCGAGAGCGGCTGGTCGGCGACGGTGTACTACATCATGCACCACATTCTGGTGCAGGCGACACTGTTCTTGGTCACCGGTCTGATCGAGCGTGTGGCCGGAACCTCGACGATCACGCACCTGGGCGGGATGCTCAAACGCGCCCCCACCGTGGCGGTGCTGTTTTTCATCCCGATGCTCAACCTCGGCGGCATCCCACCGTTCTCTGGTTTCCTCGGCAAAGTCGCGCTCTTCATTGCCGGCGCCGAGGGCACCGGGCTCGCAGTGCCGCAGTGGCTCGTGTGGGTAGGGATCGCTGCCGGCGCCATCACCAGTCTGCTCACGCTGTACGCGCTGATCCGCGTGTGGAATCTCGGGTTTTGGCACGAACTCGACGGAGTGGGTGACGTCGAATCGCCACTGACTGTTGTGCTTGAAGAAGAACCTGACGCCGATATCGTCAGGGAGGAGCGCAACAACTCGAAGCTCATGAACTTCGCCACCGGGGGGCTGGTCGCGGTCACTGTGGCGCTCACTATCTTTGCGGGCCCGCTGTTCACGATCGCTGATCAGGCCGGCGCGAACCTGCGTGACTCGGGGGCCTATATCCAGGCGGTCACCGACAAAGAGGGGATCAAACCATGACCCCGCATCACGAAACCACGAGAGCAACCTCACGGCTGCGCACATTCACGCCGTTGGTGATTGTGCTGGTGTGCGTGTGGCTGATCCTCTGGCGGCAGTTCGATGTGATCAGCATCGTCACCGGCATCGCGTTTTCGATCGTTGCGGTGTGGCTGTTCCAATTGCCGAACGTGCAGCTGATCGAGCGCGTCCATCCGCTGTGGCTGATCGTGTTGGCCGGTCGGGTGATCGCCTGGGTGGCGCTTTCATCGCTTGAAGTGGCGTGGCTCACGCTCCGTCCGCAACCGAAACCGAAAGCTTCAATCATCGCCTACCGGATGCGTGCCCGCTCCGACTGGCTGCTCACCCTCGCCGCGCTCATCAATATGTTTGTGCCCGGTAGCGTGGTCGTAGATGTTGACCGCACCCGCGGCATCATCTATCTGCATCAGTTCGCTGCCGAAGGGCCCGAGGGCATCGCTGCCGCACGGCGGGCCGCCTACCGCATCGAGGACGCAATTGCGCTCGCCTTCGCCAGCCACGAAGACCTTCATCTCATCAATCGCTGGCGCGCCGAGCACGATCACCCGCCGCTGTGGGCATCGCGTCGTCAGCGCACATACGAGGCTGCGGTTGAGCGCGACCGATTGCGCCACGAAACCGAGTGGGAGGAGGAGTCATGAGCGCTACGGCACTGATGATCGTGACGCTGATCATCGGCAGCTGCTTTGCTGCCGCCGCCATCCTGTCGGTGATTCGTATCGTTCGCGGCCCGTCACTTATTGACCGGATGGCCGCATCCGACACCCTGCTCACCGTGCTGATGTGCGTGCTCATCGCCGAGATGGTGATTAACGGCCACCTGCACACGCTGCCGCTGGTGGTTGGGTTGGCGATGACCGCCTCGGTCGGCACGCTCGCGGTGGCGCGCTTTGCTTCGCGAGCCGGAAGGCGGAAAAAATGAGCGGAAATATTTGGCTGGATGTGCTGTCGGCGATTCTGCTGATTCTTGGTGCCGCAATGTCGCTGACCGCCGGCATCGGCTTGCTGCGCTTTGATGACATCATGACCCGGCTGCACTCGCAGTCGAAGCCGCAATCATCGGGGCTGATCTTTCTGCTAATTGCGCTTGGGCTGCAGCAGGGCAAATGGGAACTGGTGCCGCTACTGGTGCTCGTGATCGTGTTCCAGATGCTTACCACCCCGGCCGCATCCATTGTGCTGGCCCGCGCCGGGTATCGCTCACGGCACTACGACGGCGTGGATCTTGCGCTGGATGAACTGCGTGACGATGTGCAGCGTGCCGAGCGTGCCACCGGCGTTGAGGAAGAACGTGCCGCGCTTGCCGCGCGCGAAGCCGAATCTGACAATAGCGACCACACCGTATGAGCCAGGGTGTCGGCTGGCGCGACTAGACTGGGTTCATGGCCGAACACGAGATCGATATGAAACCGAAGTCACGCGCTGTTACCGACGGCATTGAAGCCACGGCCGCGCGGGGGATGCTCCGTGCCGTGGGCATGGGCGACGACGACTGGGATAAGCCACAGATTGGTGTCGCGAGCTCGTGGAACGAGATCACGCCGTGCAACCTTTCGCTCGACCGTCTCGCCCAGGCCGCTAAAGAGGGCGTGCACAGTGCCGGCGGTTACCCGCTGCAGTTCGGCACAGTTTCGGTTTCGGACGGTATCTCAATGGGGCACGAGGGGATGCACTTCTCGCTCGTGTCGCGCGAGGTGATCGCTGACTCGGTTGAAGTGGTGATGGAAGCCGAACGGCTCGACGGGTCGGTGCTGCTGGCCGGCTGCGACAAGTCGCTGCCGGGCATGCTGATGGCGGCGGCCCGACTGAAGCTGCCGAGTGTCTTCCTCTACGCCGGCACGATCATGCCCGGCCACGTGCGACTTTCAGACGGCACCGTCAAAGACGATGTCACCATCATCGACGCCTTCGAAGCGGTCGGCGCCTGTAAGGCCGGGCTCATGTCAGAAGAAGACCGCAAGAAGATCGAAGAAGCCATCTGCCCCGGCGAGGGTGCCTGCGGTGGTTTCTACACCGCCAACACCATGGCGGCTGTGGCCGAGGCGCTCGGGCTGTCGGTCCCCGGATCAGCCGCGCCGCCGTCGGCCGACCGTCGCCGCGACTACTACGCGCGCAAATCGGGTGAGGCGGTTGTTAACCAGCTGCGTCTCGGCATCACCACCGCCGATATCCTCACCAAGAAGGCGTTTGAAAACGCTATCGCCGTGGTGATGTGCATGGGCGGGTCAACCAACGCGGTGCTGCACCTGCTTGCCATCGCCCGCGAAGCCGAGGTTGATCTCACCCTCGACGACTTCAACCGTATCGCCGACCGCGTCCCGCACCTTGCCGACATGAAACCCTTCGGCAAGTACGTAATGAACGATGTCGATCACGTCGGCGGTATCCCGGTGGTCATGAAGGCGCTGCTCGATGAGGGCCTAATTCACGGCGACGCGCTCACCTGCACCGGCAAAACTGTTGCCGAAAACCTCCAAGAACTCAACCCCGACCCGCTCGACGGTGAGGTTATCCACACGCTCGACAACCCCATCCACGCAACCGGGGGTCTATCGGTGCTTTCAGGTTCGCTCGCACCCGAGGGTGCGGTCGTCAAATCGGCCGGTTTCGACCTCGATGTGTTCGAGGGGCCGGCGCGTGTGTTCGAGCGCGAACGTGAGGCAATGGATGCGCTCACCCGTGGCGAGATCAAGCACGGCGATGTCGTGGTGATTCGCTACGAGGGCCCCAAGGGTGGCCCCGGGATGCGTGAGATGCTCGCCATCACCGCCGCGATTAAGGGTGCGGGCCTCGGTAAGGATGTACTACTCTTGACCGACGGACGATTCTCGGGCGGCACAACCGGCCTGTGTATCGGCCACGTCGCTCCAGAAGCCTCGGATGGAGGTCCGATTGCATTCGTGCGCGACGGCGATCTGATTCGGGTCAACATTGCAGCTCGCACCATCGACCTACTCGTTGATGGGGCCGAGCTTGCCACCCGGCGAGAGGGCTGGGAACCGCTTCCTCCGCGATACACGCGCGGTGTTTTGGCGAAATTTGCCAAGCTCGTGCGTTCGGCGTCAGAGGGCGCGATTACGGGATAGTGCATCCGGTGCTGCCACCACCACACGTCGGCAGCCGCTCACCGGTGCGTGCGTCCGCAATATTCGACTAACGATCAGGAATGCAGATAGTTCATGTCAACTGAAGCTGACAAGGCAGGTATCGGCGAACGCATCACCGGTGCCGAAGCGGTTGTTCGGTCACTCGAACTGCTTGGCGTGACCGATGTGTTCGGTCTGCCCGGTGGTGCCATCCTGCCCGCATACGACGCGATTCTCGACGCGCGCACGATCAACCACGTGCTCGTGCGTCACGAGCAGGGTGCCGGGCACGCTGCCGAGGGATACGCCACCGCATCGGGCAAAGTGGGCGTGTGCATCGCCACCTCGGGGCCGGGCGCAACCAACCTGGTGACCGCGCTCGCCGACGCCTATATGGATTCGGTGCCGATGCTGGCGATCACCGGGCAGGTGTTCTCAACCCTCATGGGCACCGACGCCTTCCAGGAAGCCGACATTGTCGGCGTCACCATGCCGATCACCAAGCACTCATTCATGGTGAAGTCGCCCGAAGAGATTCCGGCGGCACTGGCCGCGGCCTACGAACTCGCGGGCACCGGTCGGCCCGGCCCGGTACTGGTCGACATCACCAAGGATGCCCAGCAGGGCGAGTTTGAGTTCCACTGGCCGCCGAAGGTTGATCTGCCCGGTTATCGGCCGATCACCAAGGCACACGGCAAACAGATTCTGGCCGCCTGCGAAGCAATCGCCCAGGCAACGAAACCCGTGATCTACGCCGGTGGTGGCATCATCCGTGCCGGCGCATCCGCCGAACTCATCGAATTCGCCGAACGCACCGGTGCACCGGTGGTGACCACGCTCATGGCCCGCGGTGCGTTCCCCGACGGCCACCCGCAAATGCTCGGTATGCCGGGGATGCACGGCACCGTTCCCGCGGTGCTCGCGTTGCAAGAGGCCGACCTGGTGTTCACGATCGGCGCGCGATTCGACGACCGCGTCACCGGCAAGGCCGAACTGTTCGCGCCCGACGCGAAAGTCGTGCACGTCGATATCGACCCCGCCGAAATCTCCAAGATTCGCTTCGCTGACGTGCCCATCGTGGGCGATGCCCACGAGGTGCTCACCGACCTCAACCGGGCTTACAGCACCGAGCGATTCCCCGAACGAGCCGACCTCGAAAAGTGGTGGAACTACCTCGACGGGCTGCGCACCGAGTTCCCGCGCGGCTACACGCCCACCACCGATGGGCTCATCGCACCGCAAAAGGTGATCGAACGCATCAGCGAACTCACCGGGCCCGAAGCCATCTACGCCACGGGCGTCGGGCAGCACCAGATGTGGTCGGCACAGTTCCTCACCCTGCAGCGCCCGGGATCATTCCTCAACTCAGGAGGCGCCGGCACCATGGGGTATTCGGTTCCGGCCGCGATGGGCGCCAAGGTCGCCCAGCCCGACCGGGTCGTTTGGGCGATCGACGGTGACGGATGTTTCCAGATGACCAACCAGGAGATCGCCACCTGCATGGTCAACAACATCCCCATCAAAATCGCTGTCATCAACAACTCGTCGCTCGGCATGGTGCGCCAGTGGCAGACGCTGTTTTACGACGGACGCTACTCGAACACCGAGCTCAACACCGGTCACGGATCGATTCGCGTGCCCGATTTCGTGAAACTCGCCGAAGCATACGGAGCGCTCGGTTTGCGTGTCGAGCACGAAGACCAGATCGACGACGCCATCAAACAGGCGCTGGAAACCAACGACCGCACCGTGGTCATCGACTTTGTCGTATCGGCCGACGCTATGGTGTGGCCGATGGTGCCGCAGGGCGTGTCGAACAGCTTTATCCAGTACGCTCGCGACGCCAGCCCGGCATACCAGGGGGAGTGATAAGCATGCCGAAACACATTCTTTCGCTGCTGGTTGAAGACAAACCCGGTCTGCTTACGCGAGTCGCCGGCCTCTTCGCCCGTCGTGGCTTCAACATCGCATCGCTCGCAGTGGGCCAATCGGAAGTGCCCGGCCTCTCTCGCATGACGGTCGTTGTTGACGTTGATAATTTTCCACTCGAACAGGTCACGAAGCAGCTCAACAAGCTCGTTAACGTGATCAAGATCGTTGAGCTCGAGCCCGACTCATCCGTCGAACGCGAGCACATCCTCGTCAAGGTGCGTGTCGATAAACAGACACGATCTGAGGTGATTGAAGCGGTCAACCTTTTCCGCGCCCGCGTGGTGGACGTCACGCACGACTCGCTGGTCATCGAAACCACCGGTGACAGCGGTAAGGTGCAGGCACTGCTGCGCATGCTTGAGCCGTACGGCATCCGCGAACTCGTGCAGTCGGGGCTCATCGCAGTGGGGCGCGGGCCGAAGTCCATTACCGAACGCGTGGGCCGCGCTTAGGCTACCGTTCGCTATCGCAACAGACATCGAACACTACAAGGAGCACAGCAAATGGCAGAGATTTACTACGACAACGACGCCGACCTCTCGATCATCCAGGGTAAGAAGGTCGCGATCATCGGCTATGGTTCGCAGGGCCACGCGCACGCGATGAACCTCCGCGACTCGGGTGTCGAGGTGGTTATTGGTCTGCGTGACGGATCGAAGTCGGTGAAGAAGGCACAGGAAGACGGCTTCGAGGTGAAGTCGAATGCTGACGCCGCCGCCTGGGCCGACCTGATCATGATCCTCGCCCCCGACCAGACGCAGCGTTCGCTCTACGCTGCCGACATCGAGCCGAACCTGGCACCGGGTAAGACCCTTGCTTTCGCTCACGGCTTCAACATCCGCTTCGGCTACATTCAGGCACCCGAGGGTGTCGACGTGATTCTCGTGGCGCCGAAGGCTCCCGGCCACACGGTGCGCCGCGAGTTTGTTGCCGGTCGTGGCATCCCCGACATCATTGCCGTTGAGAAGGATGCATCGGGCAGCGCCTGGGAGACCGCTAAGTCGTACGCCAAGGCCATCGGCGGCACCCGCGCTGGTGTCATCAAGACCACCTTCACCGAAGAGACCGAAACCGACCTGTTCGGTGAGCAGGCGGTGCTTTGCGGTGGTACCTCGAAGCTCGTGCAGTACGGCTTCGAAACCCTGGTCGAGGCTGGCTACCAGCCCGAGATCGCCTACTTCGAGGTGCTGCACGAGCTCAAGCTCATCGTTGACCTTATGTGGGAGGGCGGTATTTCGAAGCAGCGCTGGTCGATCTCCGACACTGCCGAGTACGGTGACTACGTTTCGGGCCCGCGCGTGATCGACCCGAGCGTGAAAGAAAACATGAAGGCAGTGCTCGTCGACATCCAGTCGGGCGCATTCGCCAAGCGCTTCATCGACGACCAGGATGCGGGCGCGCCGGAGTTCAAGAAGCTGCGCGCTGAGGGCGAGGGTCACCCGATCGAGAAGACCGGTCACGAACTGCGCAAGTTGTTCTCGTGGTCGTCAACCGATGACGACTACACCGACGGTTCGGTCGCTCGCTAGCGATCATCCGAACAGCGGGGCCGCGCATCACGCGCGGCCCTCCTGCTTTTTCCTGCACCTCTGCACCTCCGCCGTATCCCTGTCGCATCCCTGCCGTATCCCTGCCGTATCCCTGTCGCATCCCTGCCGTATCCCTGTCGCATCCAGCCCGCACTCCCGCACCTACGCACCCCTGCGGAAATTTGTTTCCTGGCTGCAGCTGCTTGTGGATTTTTGTTTCCTGGCTGCAAAACATGCCCGTAAGACATACAAATCTGGGTTTTCGGCGCTTTTTGCAGTCAAATTTCTGATTTCAGGAAACAAATTTCCGCAAAAGTCGGGGCCGGGATGCAAGCCGGGGCAGGGATGCGGGGGTCGGGATGCAAGTCGGGGCAGGGATGCAGACCTACAGCCGCGGGGTGCGCGGCGGCTCGGTGCGGCGGGGGCGCAGCGCTTCAAATGCCGCGCCATACCGCAGCAGCGCAATGTCGTCCCAGCCGCGTCCGGCGAAGGTGAGCCCCACGGGCATCCCGATATCACCCATCGTGCCCATGGGCACCGTCACAGTTGGAATACCCAGGTGCCGCCACACGAGATTGCCATTGGCAACCCAGGTGCCATTGCGCCACCCCAGATCAGCTGACGCCTCGTTCACGTCCATATCGGCGGGCCCCACATCGGCCACGGCGGGGAGCACCACACCATCCAGCTGCAGCCCGGCCAGCCACTGGTCGAAGTCGATGCGCCGGGTTTCGTTGAGCCCGCGCACGCCCTCGGGGATCAACGGGATCTCGGTGAGTTCTGGCACCCCCTTGGCGCGCGCATAGCGGGTGTATTCCTGCACATCGAAGTCGAGTTCGGCATACCGGTCGGGGAGGGCTCCTTCTGGATGCGGGAAGATTTTCGCTCCATCAACCTGCGCCATGCTGTTGAGTTTTGGGTCGTCGTTGGCCTGCAGAAACTCATTCCAGGCCCACAGCGACAGTTCGAGTATTTCGCGGTCGAGATAACCTTCGGGTACGAGCCCGCGCGTCCCAATTGTGGGTGCGCCGGGGCGGTCGCCTTCGTAGTTTGACACCACTGGGAAATCGACTTCGACCACTTCGGCGCCGGCGGCTTCGAGGTCGCGTCGCGCCGATTCCCACAGCTCAATAATGGATGCGCGCGTTTGGATGGGCTGCCCGGTGGGGCCGCCGAAACGTGGTTGGTCGCCGGTGCCGGCGAGCGGGTCGGCGTTGATGTACATTCGCGGCACACCGAAACGTTTGCCGCGCAGCACTTCACCGGGTTTGGATGCGGCGAGCGTCGGGTAGCTTTCGGGGCGCAGTTCGCGCACCGGTGGGATGGTGATCCACGGCTGCACGCGCCAGAAGTCACCGCGCGTGGTGTGGTCGTCGGCGACGATCACGTCGAGCACCTCGAGAAGGTCGGCCATGGTGCGCGCGTGGGGCGCGACCACATCCATAGTGGGTACGAGCGGCCAGTTGCCGCGGATCGAAATCACACCCCACGAGGGCGTGTAGGTGCACAGCGCATTGTTCGAGGCTGGCCCGCGGCCTGACGACCAGGTCTCTTCGCCGAGCCCGAAGGCGGCGAAACTCGCGGCGGTTGCGGTGCCTGAGCCGTTGGATGATCCCGACCCGAACGGGGCGGTGAGATAGTCGGCGTTGTAGGGGCTTTCGGCCCGACCGTATACGCCGCGTTGCATACCGCCGTTTGCCATGGGCGGCATATTGGTGAGCCCCAGAAGGATCGCGCCGCCGGCTCGCAGCCGTTCGATTGTGAACGCATCCCGGCCCGCAATCAGGTGTTCGAATGCTGGCGATCCTGCGGCTACGGTTAGTCCGCGTACCGCGTAGCTGTCTTTCGCGGTGAACGGGATGCCGTCGAGCGGCCCGAGCAGAGTGCCGGTGCGGCGGCGCGCATCGGAGGCTTCGGCTTCAGCGAGCGCGGCGGGATTGTCGACGACGATTGCGTTCAACCGGATGCCGGCACGGTCGTAGGTATTGATGCGGTCGAGGTAGGCCCGCACCAGTTCGACACTCGTGACCTGGCCGGTCTCGAGGTCGTGGCGCAATTGCGCGATCGGGGTCTCGACAACGTCATACTTCGCCACTACTCGCCACTCCTTTGTCTGCGGTTGGCCGCTGTGTTGCGTCGCATCGCCGTCACGGCGGTTGCGCACAACGCCTGAACGTTCGTCATTTTGGCAGGGGTGTGGGTGTGGCGCAAATATTGCGCTGTGCCGTCGCGGTGTACAGTCGCCTGGATGCGGTCACTACTACGTCTTATGCGGTTCACGAGCGAGCTTCGTGGCCTGTACCTGGTCATCGTGATCTGCTCGGTGGCGGCAGCTATTGCCTCGTTGACGGTGCCGTTCATTATCGGGGCCGCAACCGATGTCATCGTCAGTATCGTCAATGGCCGGGTCGAGTTTGCTGACGGGATTGTTACCACGCTGTGGCTTGCGGTTGCGTTTTTGGGTGCCGAGCTTGCCGTCACTCTCATCACCTCGGTTGGGGGATGGTTTGGTGATTTGATGAGTGAGCGGATGCGGCAGATTCTGTCGAACCGCTACTTCGACAAGCTGCTGCAGCTGCCGCAGCGTTACTTCGATGACAATCTCACCGGCACGATTGTTTCGCGTCTTGATCGCACGATCACCGAAGTGACGCAGTTTGCGAAAGCGTTTGCGAACACGTTTTTCACCATGCTCATCACCACTGTCGCGGTGCTGGTGATTTCGGGGCTGTATGCGTGGCCGCTGGCGCTGTTGCTGCTGGTTATCTTCCCGGTTTACGTGTGGCTCACCACCCTCACTTCGCGCCGCTGGCAGGTGTATGAGGGTGAGAAGAACGCCGAGGTGGATGCGGCGCGGGGCCGGTTCACTGAGGTGGTGAGCCAGATGCCGGTAGTGAAATCGTTTGTGCAAGAGCGGCGTGAACGCGACTATTTTCATGCTCGGTTTGCGCGCACGGTTGCAGTCACTCGTGACCAGTCTCGGCACTGGCATTTGATGGATGCGCTGCGCCGGGCGGCACTGAACCTCATTTTCTTCGGCATCTACGCGATTATTTTCGTGCTCACCGCGCAGGGTCAGTTCACGCTGGGTGTGATGGTGCTGCTCATTCAGCTGATGAATATGGCGCGGCAGCCGGTGACCATGATGAGTTTTATTATTGATTCGGCGCAGCACGCGCTGGCGGGGTCGCGTGATTATTTCAGTGTGATGGCGCTCGACCCCGACCCTCGGGAGCTGCTCGATGGTGAAGCATCCGGCGATGATGTGGTGGCACAGCCGGGCGCCGCGGCGATCGAGTTTTCGCACGTGAACTTTGCTTACGATTCTGACCCGGTGCTCCGCGATCTGAGTTTTTCGGTGGCGGCCGGTGAACGGATTGCGCTGGTGAGTGAGTCGGGCGGCGGTAAGTCGACGATTGTCAGTGTGTTGCTCGGGTTTTATCCGGTTGCTGACGGTGAGGTGCGGCTGTTTGGTCACAACATCGCCGAACTGCAGATGGCGAAGCTGCGCGAAAAAATCGGTGTGGTGTTTCAGGATGCGTCGCTGTTTTCGGGCACCATTCGCGAAAATATTGCCTATGCTCGCCCCGATGCCAGTGATGCGGAGGTGATTGCGGCGGCGAAACGTGCTAATGCCTGGGCATTTATTGCGCGGTCGCCGCAGGGGCTCGACACGGTTATTGGTGAGCGTGGTCTGAAGCTTTCGGGTGGGCAGAAGCAGCGCATTGCGGTGGCGCGGGCCATGCTGAAGGATGCACCGGTGCTGATACTCGACGAGGCCACTTCGGCGCTCGATACCAAGTCGGAGCGATTGGTGCAGGCGGGTATTGATGAGCTGATGCGTGGCCGCACGAGCCTGATTATCGCGCACCGGTTGTCGACGATCTCGTCGGTTGACCGCATCATTACGCTGCGTCGTGGTGAAATTGATGAGGTGGGTTCGCCCGCCAAACTGGCCACCACCGGCGGTATCTATGCTGAGCTTTTGGCGCTGCAGCAGGAGGGGACTGCTCGCTCAAAGAAAGCGCTGCGTGACCGCTACGGTATTCGCGGTTAGAGCGGGCTCAAGGCTGCCTGCTGCCGTCTTGGTGCTTGCGTCTTCCACTTTCGGGGAACGAATAACGGACGCTAGAATGCCGAAATCGGTGATTCGTGACCGCGACCAGGTGCGGTCATGGCGCCGCAATCACATCGATGGAGATGGTAATGACAGATCCGAAAGTGCCCGACTATCTCGAAGACCTTCGGCCTGATCCGGCTAAGGGACGGGACGTCCACCACAAGTCGCCGGGTGAGCTGAGCCCGGGAATCGATTCGCGTAGCAACACCGTGCGCTGGGTCGGTTTTGCCGGGGGTGTAGTGCTGGCGTGCGCGCTGTTTTTCTTGCTGCCGCACGAGGTCGAGCACAATGCCCGGCTCACCGCTGCGGTAGCTGGCCTCATGGCGGTGTGGTGGATGACCGAAGCGATCCCGATTCCCGCCACCGCGCTCGTGCCGCTGGTTGCCTTCCCAACGCTTTCGGTGCCGGTGATGGTCGATGGTGAGCCCACACCGATTAAGTTCGATGAGATCGGCGCCTCGTACGGTAACAACGTCATCTTCTTGTTTATGGGCGGATTCTTCCTTGCGCTCGCCATGCAGCGCTGGAATCTACACCGGCGTATCGCGCTCGGAGTCATTAAGGTTATGCCGAACAAACCCGGTGCCATGATCGCCGGGTTTATGATCGCCACCGGTTTTCTGTCGATGTGGGTGTCGAACACTGCCACTGCGGTGATGATGCTGCCGATCGGGATGTCGGTGCTGTCGCTGGTGAACCAAGAACTGCACAATCCCGATAGCGACCACCCGAAGACTGGTTCGGTGGCCTACGACGCCGAGGGCAATATCGTCACCGAGGTCGCTGACGCGTTGAAATCAAACTTCGGTGCCGCGCTCATGCTCGGTATCGCCTATGCCGCTTCACTGGGGTCGCTCGGCACCATCATAGGCACGCCACCGAACACTTTCTTGGCTGGCTTCTTGCAAGACAATTACGGTATTGATATCGGGTTCGGGCAGTGGATGCTCGTGGGCGTGCCGCTTTCGATCGCGTTCATGGTACTGTGCTGGTTCTTGTTGGTGAAGGTGCTGTTTAAGCCTGAAATTAAGGACATTCCCGGCGGTAGCGAGCTGATTCGCCGCGAACTCGACAAGCTCGGCCCGATGTCGAGCGGTGAGATCCGCGTGCTTGCCATTTTCGTGCTCACCGCGATCACCTGGATCACTGTGCCGCTGGTGTTCGAGAAACCCGCGATTGGGGATGCCGGTATCGCGATGCTTGCCGGGCTGCTGCTGTTCCTGCTGCCGGCTGGAGCCGAGCGCGGTGTGAAACTGCTCGACTGGCAGAGCGCTAAAGAACTGCCCTGGGATGTGCTGCTGCTCTTTGGTGGCGGGCTCGCACTTTCTGGCATGTTCAAAACTTCGGGGCTCACCGAATCGATTGGTCAGCTCGCCAGCGGCATCTCGGGGCTACCGATTGTGTTGATTGTGTTGGTGCTGGCGGCGGCCATCCTGTTCCTCACCGAACTCACCTCGAATACTGCCACTGCGGCCACTTTCATCCCGGTAGCCGCCGGTATCGCGATGGGGATGGACGTGGATGTGTTGCTGCTTACCGCGCCGGTTGCGCTCGCGGCCACCTGCGCGTTCATGCTGCCGGTGGCGACGCCTCCGAACGCGGTTGCGTACGGTTCGGGATATGTGACCATCGGGCAGATGGTGCGCGGCGGTGTCTGGCTGAATCTGGCCGGCATCGTGCTTATCACGGTCACCTCGATGACGCTGCTCGCGCTGGTATTCGGGCTGACGCTCTAGTATCCGCGCGTCTGCTGACGGCTCGCATCCAATCTCCGGATGCGGGCCGTCGGCCGTTGTGGGTGCGAGCTGCTGGGTGCAGCGGAGTAGGCTAAAGAGAACAAACTTCAGCGCTGAAAGGATGCGGTGTGGCACGCGAGTCTCTAGATTTGGCCATTATTGAGGGCGACGGTATCGGCCCCGAGGTGATTGGTGAGGCCCGCAAGGTGCTGCGATCGGTGCTGCCCGAATCGGTGCGGCTTACTGAAACCGAATATCCCTTCGGTGCCTCGCACTATCTCGCCACCGGTGAGGTGCTCGATGACGATTCGCTTGCGAAGCTGCGCGGGCATGACGCGATCTTGCTGGGGGCCGTGGGTGGTGACCCTAACGACCCGAAGCTGGCTGGCGGCATCCTCGAGCGTGGCCTGCTGTTGAAGCTGCGCTTCGCCTTCGACCACTACATCAATCTGCGTCCCTCCCGGTTGTGGCCGAGTGCGGTGAGCCCGCTGGCGAACCCCGGCGAAATTGATTTCGTGGTGGTGCGTGAGGGCACCGAGGGGCTGTATGTGGGTAATGGCGGCAGCGTTCGCGTGGGAACCGAGCACGAGATCGCCAACGAACTTTCGGTCAACACCGCGCACGGTGTGGAGCGCACCGTTCGCTACGCTTTCGAGCTCGCGATGACCCGCAAGAAGCGCCTCACACTCGTGCACAAGAAGAACGTGCTCGTCTATGCGGGCACGATGTGGAACCGCATCGTCAACGAGGTGGCTACCGAATACCCCGAAGTGATGGTCGACTATCTGCACATTGATGCCGCCACCATCTTCTTCGTGACCAACCCGTCACGCTTCGATGTGTTGGTGACCGACAATATTTTTGGTGACATCATCACCGACCTCGCCGGTGCCGTTACGGGCGGCATCGGCCTCGCTGCATCGGGCAACCTCAACCCCGAGGGTAAGTTCCCGAGCATGTTTGAGCCGGTTCACGGCTCGGCCCCCGATATCGCCGGCACCGGCAAGGCCGATCCAACGGCCGCCATTCTCTCGGTGGCGCTGCTGCTGCGGCACTTCGGTTTCACCGCCGAAGCCGACCGTGTTGAGGCCGCCTGTGAGCGTGATCTGCGCGGCCGCATCGACGCCCCGGCCCGCACCACCGGCGAAATCGGTTCGGCTATTACCGCGCTACTAACCGACTAGCTGCAACGTCGATAACCACTTTTCTTTACCTTCACGAAAGCTGCATTATGACCACCGCGAACTTCCGCATTGAACGCAACCCCAACCCGGCAAGTGATGCCGACCTTGCCAAAGCGTTTGAAAACCCCGGTTTCGGCAACTACTTCACCGATCATATGGCGGTGATCGACTGGAACATCGACACGGGCTGGCAGGATGCGCGCATCGTGCCCTACGGCCCGCTCACCCTCAATCCGGCCAATGCGGTGTTCCACTACGGCCAGGAAATCTTTGAGGGGTTGAAGGCCTACCGTCACCCCGATGGCTCGGTGCACACTTTCCGTCCCGAGCGCAACGCCGCCCGCCTGCAGTCGTCGTCGCGCCGCCTCGCCCTGCCAGAGCTTCCCACCGAGCTGTTTGTGGCGGCTATTCGCGAACTCGTGCAGGTGGATGAGCGCTGGGTGCCGCCGCACGGTCAGCAGCAGTCGCTGTATTTGCGCCCGTTCATGATCGCCAACGAAGACTTCCTCGGTGTGCGCGCCGCCGAAACGGCGACGTTCATGGTGATTGCTTGCCCGGTGGGTTCGTATTTCAGCGACCCCACGCGGCCGGTGAACATTTGGCTCGAAACCGAGTATTCGCGCGCTGGCCGCGGCGGCACCGGCTCGGCGAAGTGCGGTGGCAACTATGCCGCCTCAATGCTGCCGCAGCGAATTGCTTACGAGAAGGGCTGCGAGCAGGTGCTCTTCCTCGACTCGTGCAGCGAAACCTATCTTGAGGAGCTCGGTGGGATGAACGTGGTGCTGGTGTATGCCGACGGCACCGTGGTCACGCCAAAGTCTGACTCGATTCTGCCGGGGATTACCCGCGACAGTGTGCTCGAACTGTGTGAGCAGGCGGGCCGCAGGGTCGAGCGCCGTCAGATTTCGATTACCGAGTGGCGTGAGGGTGTTGCCGACGGCACGATCGTGGAGGCGATTGCGATCGGCACCGCCGCGGTGATTTCGCCGATCGGCGAGCTGCGTGCCCCCGATTTCACGATCGTGAACCCGCCGATCACTGAAGAATCATTCTCGATGCGGATTCGCGCCAAGCTCACCGGCATCCAGAACGGCCTCGAAACCGACGAGAACGGCTGGCTTCAGCGGCTCGTGTAGCGCATCAGCCGTAGGGATGATGCCGGTTCGAACGTTTCGCGCAGTTCTCGGTAGCATCCCAGCCGGACTCAAGCATCTGCTACATTGCGCCCCAACTAGCCAGGTGCCCGCGTCATGATCGTGGGGCCGAGAAGAGGTGGAACTGTGTCAGATTTTAGTGCCGAGATAGATGCTGTGCTGGGCAGCTTGAAGCAGGCTGCAATTGATGCGTACATGCGGGTGGAGATGAACTCCGAAGAAATGCTGAAAGGCGAGATCTGGGATGATTCGTATCGATGGGTACACGCGCAAACCTACCAGGTGATTGTCGAGCGCCCTAGGAATGGGGTAGGAGGAGGTTACTGTACGATAGAGATAATGGGTAGACCCGAGGTCGGGGACGATCAATACCTTGCTCGGTTCGCTGAAATCCGTGCCACAATTGATAGTGTTGTAGATCCCTGGCGGTCGCTCCCCGACCCGAGCAAGCTGCAAAGCGTGATGGACACCGCTACGGAGGTGGCCAGCATCCTGGCCCCGGATGGTGCTGACGGGGGTGGTGGTGTTGGGCTGCAGGCGAGCATCGCAGAGATCGAGCGTCATCTCGGGTCGATGACCGGACAGACTATTGCGGCTTTCAAACAGAACTTCCTTGGTGTGCTTGACTCAGTTGTCACCAATCTTTATCTGTTGCCAATTAACGCGGGCGCCGGAATGGCGGGCGAGCAGGGTGCACTTCAGCAGGCTCGAGAAGACTTCATCTCGGTGCTGAATCAATCAACTGCACGATTCAACGAGGTGGCCAAGATGGGTGGCAGTCCGGGTCGACTGTTGTTTACGCTCGTGAAATCCGCCAACTCTATGATCGGCAACTTCTTGCCCGCGCCTGCAAAGGTCGTGAGCTCTTCTGTCGGTGTAGTGCTTGGTCTCATTGACGAGCTCGGACTTGTCGAAGCAGACGAACCTGCCGCATCAGCGGCCGACTACGAGGCAGCAATGTCTGCTTTTCAAGATTCAGTCAAAAAGCTCAATGGCTCACTCCGGGATATTGAGTCGGAACTGACAGATAAGCTGCGTGAAATCAACCTCACCACGGTCTCTTCATATCAACAGTTTGATCTACGTATCCCGAAGGCCGAGCCGCACTCTGACGAGTATTCAGTAACCAAGATCGATGAAGATGCAGTTGACGATATCGTCAACGTTTATCTTCCCGATATCGCGAGCTTCTTGAGTACGGCAGCGAACCGTTCGAATGCAATGAGGATTGATGACGAGCTTGATCGTGATGCAAGTATTGGTTCGGGGGGTGTCGGTTCGAAATGGGAAATCAACGCGGTGTGCAGTCGACTCGAGAGTTTGCTGCGCGAACTCGCTTGGGAGGTTGAGTTCGCCCAGGATCAGCTGCGGTTGATTCGAGACCTGTTTGTCCAGAACGACGAAGCCGGTCGTGACGCTCTGTACCAACACGAGCGGCAGCTTGACTACCAGCACCACCCCTACGACCCGCGCGGAAAACAACCGATGGGGGGCTACTCGATTCAGTGACCTTGGAGGTCGGCGCCCTGAAGGTGGAAGGAATCTGCACATGAGCAAGACCGAACAGCAGCGCATCTTTACCGCTTGTGAAACGATGCGCCTTAACCAGCAGACCAAGGTGAATATTGTGATCGGCGTGGGCGCGGCTGCGATTACGGTTGCCGCCGTGATGGTTTTCCGTCCGCGCCGATACGCCGAGGTTGCCGCCTAACCCTGGTTCAGTCGCCGGGCGGTGCGCGCCAGAGTCAGCTGCACCGCATCCGGGGTGTTGCGCGGGTCGAGGCCCGTGAGTCGATAGATCTGCTCGATGCGATAGCGCACGGTGTTGCGGTGAGTGCCGAGCTTTGCCGCAACCTCGTTGATCGCGCCCGAGTGGTTGAGCACGGCATCCAGCGTCTCAACCAGCTGTGAGCCGTGTTCGGCGTCGGCACGCTCGAGAGGTTCGAGCACCGATGCCGCGAACTCGAGCACGGGAGCTTTCGCGGCAGCAAGCATGAGCGAAGCGATCGACAGTTTGCCCGAGGTTGAGATCACCTCGTCAGCATTGCGGTCGAGCGCGTCGATCGCTTCAAACCAGCTCCACCGCAGTGACGCTGCGGCGGGGTAGGGGCCACCGATGCCGATGCGGGCGCCGATACCGGCGGCTCGGGTTGCAGCCAGCAGCGCCTCGGCCGCTTTGCGTGGGGGATGGGCGGCCGGAACCGCCACAGCCAGCTTGCTTTCATGCATCCCCGCCGCCAGGCCATCGAGCGATGACGGCAACGGCAGGGATGCGAGCGCATTGGGCCGCTTCCCATCATCGGCGACCACGAGCAGCCGGTAGCTCGTTGCCGGGTCGAGGCCGATCGATTCGAGCCGGGGGGTAACGCGTTCGTCTGGCAGCCGGCCCTCGATGAGGTCGCTGAGCACCTGCCCGTTACGCTCGCGCAATTTGCGCAGATCGCGCGTGAGCTGCGCCAGATGCAACCCGATGAGCGAACGCGCCGAAAGTATCAGGGCGCGATTGGTGTGGGGCAGCGAGACATGCAGGGTGGCCTGACTGCGCGACCCTACCGCAATGGGCAGTGCCTCCCAGCCGTCGACCCGGGGGTCGTCAACCTCGAGACTGCCCGACACGATTTCGCCGTTGAAGCTCAGCGCGATATGGGCGCCGGTATCGTGGCCGAGCCGGTCGAGCATTGCGTCGAGCCCGCCGTCGCTGAGTAGGGCCTCAACCAGCCGCTGCTGGCGACGGTGCTGCGATTCGAGTCGGGCAAACTCTTCGGTGGCCTGGGATGCGGCGACCTTGCGGGCGATCGCGGTGAATGAGAGCTTGGCTGGCACTTCGAGCACCGGCAGATCGCGGCGACGCGCTTCGTCGAGCAGCACCTCGGGCACCTCGGTGTGGGTGAATCCCACTCCGAATGCTACCCCGCACGAACCCGCCTGCCGAACCGCCTCGAGAAAGGTGCGGATCGAGCGGATCGAGCGAAGCCGCATCCCGGTGGTGCACACCAGCTCGCCACCGGTGAGGAACTGTGAGGGATCGACGAGTTCAGTTGCGGCTGCCCATTCCACAGGCCGCTGCAGAAGTGTGCCGCCGCCGCTGCGAAGTTTCAAGCCGAGTTGGGGGTCAGCGACGAGATTCGCAATCGTGATGGCCATAGTCCGAGTCTAGTTGGGTGTCGTGCGGATGCACGACAGGCGGTGTCCACATGGTGCGCATGCCCACCTGGTGGTGTGTCTAGAGCTTCCCGCCGGGTGGCATCGTTTCAGGGATGAAACACGGGCTCCAGACGTAGACGCTAACGATGTAGCGGCTTGAGTCGCTGGGGAGCATGTAGCTGATCATGACTTGGTGGCCGTCGGTGCTCACAAGCTGGGTGCGTTTAGTGGGGTGTTCGGGAATCGAGTCGGGGGCGAACTCCAGGTCGGGGGAGTGGATGACGTCCTGGTAAAGCTGGTCAACGATTTCTTCGACGGGGGCGCCTTCGTCGAGGCGAGCGGAAAATGAGCCTGGGTACTGGTATCCGGAGGAATTGTCGTCGGATTGCCAGGACTCGGCAGACAGGATGGGCTTGCAGGGGAGAAGCGGGCTCGCAGGCGCGTCCTGCCAGGGAGAATTGAGATCGTTAGTGCTCAAATACTCCGGCGGCATTAGTTCGTAGATCACCTGCTGAATCTCTTGTGATCGTGACTTCATCTCGGTAGCTGCGGCAGTCGGAGTCGGCTCTGTACCCCCACCGCATCCCGTTAGAAACATCATCGCAATTACTGAGATCAGCACTTTGGGCAGCCGCGGAGTTCGGAGCGGTCGATGCGCGCCAGCCTTGTCATTAGTTCGTCTCAATTGCTGATCTCTTCCAGAATCGCGTCGAGCCCGCCGTGGCTGAGCGGAGCCTCAACCAGCCGCTGCGCAGCTTCAGTACGAGGCGACTGTGAGTCACAAGATCGACGATGGCGATGGGCATAGCACGAGCCTAGTCATTGGTGCGCCCGCTTATGCGGCGGTGTGCCTAGAGCTTCCCGCCGGGTGGCATTGTTTCGGGAATGAAACACGGGCTCCAGACGTCAACACTGACGATATGGCGGGTGCTGTCGCTTGGGAGAACGTAGCTGATGAGAACTTGGTAGCCGTCGGCGGTGATCAGCTGTGTCATGCTCGAAGGGTCTTTAGGAATGCTGTCGGGGGCGAACTCCAGGTCGGGGGAGTGGATGACGTCCTGGTAAAGCTGGTCAACGATTTCTTCGACGGGGGCGCCTTCGTCGAGGCGAGCGGAAAATGAGCCTGGGTACTGGTATCCGGAGGAATTGTCGTCGGATTGCCAGGACTCGGCAGACAGGATGGGCTTGCAGGGGAGAAGCGGGCTCGCAGGCGCGTCCTGCCAGGGAGAATTGAGATCGTTAGTGCTCAAATACTCCGGCGGCATTAGTTCGTAGATCACCTGCTGAATCTCTTGTGATCGTGACTTCATTGTGTTAGCGGCGGTCAGCGGGATCGGTTCGGTGTCCCCACTGCAAGCACTTAATGCCATGCTCAATATGGCAGTAGTAGTTAATGCTCTGTTTCTTTGGCGGTTATTGCTTCGTTGGGCAGTCAAGCTAGCGTCGCTTTCGCCTAGTTCTTGATCTCATTGATAATTGCGCGGATTCCGGTCTCATTCGTTTCGGGCCCTTGCGCAACACGAATGTGCCCTTCAATCACACCGTTGTTGATATGTGGTTCGAGGGTGATGTTTGCAAACTCCGGTCTATTGTGTGGTGTACGCGTGTAGGGGTCAAGCGCATTTATAAAGTCATTCTTGTATTGGATGTGAGCGTAATCGGTATTCGGGTTCTCGACCCAGTCGTCGACCAGGTATGAGCCACCCAGCGAGATAGATTCGTCGACGACCATCCCCTGCGCTTCAGCTGCTGACCCCTTGGTAACCCCAGCGCTGTGGCCGATAACCGTGGTCTGAGTTTGATCGCCGTAATCTTCTAGTTGTATGAGTCGTTGTAGGTCATAGACGCGCTCCCCGCGCTCGCGCATTTCGTTTGGAGACGAATTGGCACCTTCTCCTGACCACGTCGACCAGGGGCCGTCCTTGATGGTGAAAACTACTGCTTTTTCATCGAGCCGTTGGAGCTGCGCCACGATTGCCTCAGGAAGCAGCGTGATGCCTGACGACGAGAAGCTACCAAAGTCAGTGGAGGTTCCGGGCACGTAGCTAATCACGTGGTCGGGGGTGGTCTTGAGGTCGCCGTTGACTGCGATAACGCTGTCACTGTCTGGGTCGAACTTGACTGCACCGCCACTCTCGAGTAGATACTCGGCAGCATTTCTTTTGTCGCGGATTTCTTCAATCAATCGGATTTGTTTTGCTTGTTCTTCCGTTAAGAACATCATGCCGTGGCGGCTCCATGCGGTGCCACTTTCTGCTTTGGCCTCGTCATGGATTCGCTGCAACTCAGCGTCCAGATCTGGGTGGTCTGAGTAGCTCTTATCGAGGAAATCTTGCAGGTTCTGATCATTTGCTTCCTTGCGCACTGCAAGCGGGATTCCCGGGAGGTTGCCGATGATGTCTGGGAAGCTCGACAAGATCTGCCGCTGTTGTTCCTCGCTCAGTGAATCCCAGATCGCCCGTACCGCGGCGGGGTCATAGTTACTCCACTGCTCCACATCGTGGCGTAGAACAAAGGTCGTCGCTGAACTGCCCGATGCTTCTGCCGATACCCGATTATTGGTACAGATCGAAACGACTTCGGACAGGCTGGATTTCAATCGATCCCGAGTTTCTTGAGCCTCCTGGAGTAGGCGATTGACCGTTGCTTGAACGAGCGACTGCGCTCGTTTGGCTTGGCCGTACAGTAATTGAATACTGCCAAAGTACGAAGTTTGGGCAGGAATGTCCGTGGAATCGTTAACAGAACTAATAGCCTTGCGCAGCCACTCCTGAATTTCAACATTGCCAGCGTCGTCGATTATAAGAGAGTTGGCAGCAATTCGCGCGTCGGTTGCTTCCACCTCCAAGGCGATCTGCTCCACAGATTCCGCAGCAGTGTTGAGGGCGCGCATGAGTGCAGTCAGCGCAGTCTCTGCGACGTCTGATTTGTTCGCTAGCGCGTAGAGCGAGTCGCGAAGCGCATCGGCAGTCTGTCCCTTGCTCGACAACCTTCGCATCACAGAAGTGATGTCGTTGCCGGCCAGCTCGAGCTTTGTCTGCAAGTAATGTGCTTCGTGGTATGCGCCCTCGAGAGGTGTATCGCGCCACTCGCGTAAGTGGGCCCAGGTTGTCATTGCATCTCCAGGCGAATCGCGTCGAACATGGCTGCGAAGTCTTCGTCGGTATTCGCAAGGTCTTTGGCTGCTAAATAGCAAGCCTCACTCGTTTCGTCGCAGTATTTGGCCATGTCACGAATGAACGATTCAAGCTCGTCCATTACAGAACTAAGATCCGCTTGGCTGCCGCCCGGCATCGCCAGGTCTTCGGCAGCACGGCACTCATCAAGTCGTGGGTTGGCGAGCTCAGCCCCGACTTCGCCGACGTCGCGACTGGCACGTTCCAATTCACCTTCGAATACAACTAGCTCAGACACGCATTGCTCCATTGCCAATAAGCGGATCTTCGGGATGTAAACACCGGTAACTCACTGACATCCTAGCCGCAGGGGCGTGGTAAGGGCAAGCTATCCGGATTCAAATCCTGCTAGAGGGTGACGAGACTAAGCATCAACTCATCTTGAATGAATGCCGCTCATAATTCTGGTACGTGAAGCAGGCGCAGCACAATGGGGTGTGGTGTCGAGTGGGCTTTTGGTGCGTCTGCACCAAGAACCCGATGCGGGCGGTGCACCTGCCCATCTGATGCTGTCAATGTTGCGGCGTACAGTTATGCCAAACGTCGCAGAGTAGCGAAAGGATTGAGGGACATGGAGTTCCGTCTAGAGCAGAAGCGCAGCATCGTTACCGAGCTGCCCGGCCCCAAGTCGAAGGAAATTGCAGCACGCCGCGAGCAGTATGTCAGCAACTCGATTGGCTCGTCGCTGCCGAGCTACATCGAGGCCGCAGACGGCGCCATCCTGCGCGACATTGATGGCAACCAGTTTGTCGACTTCGGTTCGGGTATTGGTGTGACCTCGGTTGGTAACTCGAACCCCAAGGTTATTGCCGCCATCAAGGAGGCTGCCGACGCTGGTTCGCATTTCCAGATCAACACCGCGCCCTACGAGAGCTACATTGACCTCTGCCAGAAGCTCACCGAGCTCACCCCCGGTAGCTTCCCCAAGAAGGCCGCGCTGTTCAACTCGGGTGCCGAGGCCCTCGAAAACGCCGTGAAGATCGCCCGTAAATACACCGGTCGCGACGCGATCGTCGTGTTCGACCACGCCTTCCACGGTCGCACCAACCTCACCATGGCGATGACCTCGAAGGCCGCCCCCTACAAGGACGGCTTCGGCCCGTTTGCCCCCGAGGTTTACCGCATGCCGGCCAGCTACCCCTACCGTGACGGCCTCACCGGTGAAGAGGCTGCCGTCCGCACCATCAGCGCCATCGAAAAGCAGATCGGTGCCAAGAACGTTGCTGCCATCATTATCGAGCCACTGCAGGGCGAGGGTGGTTTCCTCGTTCCCGCCGAAGGGTTCCTCCCCGCGCTGGTGAAGTTCGCGAATGAAAACGGCATCGTTTTTGTTTCCGACGAGGTGCAGGCAGGTATGTGCCGCACCGGTAAGTGGTTCTGCTCGGAGTGGGAGGGCATCGAGCCCGACCTGGTTACCAGCGCCAAGGGTATTGCCGGTGGTATGCCGCTGTCGGCTGTGATCGGTCGTGCCGAGATCATGGACGCACCGCAGCCCGGTGGTATCGGCGGTACCTACTCGGGCAACCCGATTGCGAACGCTGCCGCACTCGCGACCATCCAGGCCTACGAAGACGAGAACATGGCCGCAAGCGCCCAGCGCATCGAAGCCAAGATTCGCGAGGTGCTCGAGCCGCTGGTTGCCGAACTCGACACCGTTGGTGAAGTTCGCGGCCGTGGCGCCATGATGGCGATCGAGCTCGTGAAGGGCGACTGCAAGACCCCGAACGCCGAACTGGTGAAGACCATTGTTGACGAGGCACTGAAGCAGGGCGTGATGTTCCTCACCTGCGGTACCTACGGCAACGTCATCCGCTTCCTCCCGCCGCTGGTCATCACCGACGAGCTGCTCGAGGATGCACTCGGCGTGCTCGTTGAGCTGCTGCGCAAGCACTCCTAAACGCTCATAACACAAACGGCGGGGTGAGTTGGCTACCCGATGGTAGCGGCTCACCCCGCCGCCAGTTTCCGTCTGATTCAATGCGGCGCGGCGCCGCTGGGCGCGTTAGCAGACTCCCAGACGTTCGGCGCTCGACTCGACAAACGCGGTGAGTCCGATGTCGAACAGTTCGTCGTTGATTTCGCGCGGGTTTCGACCGCGCTGTGAGGCCTCAACCGCCGCAACAAAGTTGGGGGCAACATCGCCCTCGTCGCCGGGGTCGAAGATATCGGCGGGCGCGAGTTCGTTGAAAGCCGAGCCGTAGATGAACGATTCGAGCGCGGCGATGAACGGCAGGCAGGCTTCGAACGGGAAACCCGCCCGGTGCAGTCCGCTCACCACCCGCTCATACATGGCCACCGTGCGCGGTGAATCGATGACCTCAATAGTCGCCACCGACGAAATCAGTTCGGCGTGGGCGACCATAACATCGCGGTAGCTTGCAGCCCAGGCTCGGGTCGCTTCGCGCCAGGGTTCGGTATCAAATGCCGAAGCATCCACCTCGCCCATGATCGAGTCGACAATCCAGCGCAGAATCTCTTGTTTTGAGGTGGCGTGGTTGTAGAGGGCTGACGGGGTGACCGATAGTCGTTGCGCGAGTCGGGTCATGGTCAGTGCCGGCACACCGTCACTTGTAATGATGCGTCGTGCCGCATCCGTTATCACTTCGCGATTGAGAATACGCGTGCGCGGTCGTCCCGCGGGGCGTCGGTTACCAACCATGTCTTGCCTCCTTGCCACACAAGCTTAAGGCCATGTTTGGATAGCGGATGACGTCTGGGAGTCACAGCAAAAATGATCCATATTCGCTACGATGATCCTGACAGCGCGTACTCGCAGCAGACTCACGCTATTTCCCGAGCGATCGCCAACTGTCGTGGCTGGCCCGCGACTCTGCCCGCCAGCATCCATCTGTGCTGAAAGGGGTACTGGAACGTGCCTGACACGAGTAACTACCGCACCATCACTCCCACCGGTACGGTTCAGTCGAAGGGCCTCAGCGCTGGCAAGGTTGGGGTAGTTGGTGGCGCGGTCATCGGTGTTTCGGTGGTCGCCCCCGCATACACCCTCACTTCGGGTCTGGGCCCAACGGTGTCGGTTGCAGGGTTGCAGACACCGGCAATTTTGCTGATCGGTTTTGTGCCGATGCTCATGGTGCTGTTCGGATACCGCGAACTTAACCGCGCGGTTCCCGACTCGGGCACCTCGTTCACCTGGGCCTCTCGCGCGTTCGGTCCCTGGATCGGTTGGATGAGCGGATGGGGCCTGATTGCGGCCACGGTGCTGGTGCTGTCGAACCTTGCCGCAGTTGCCACCGACTTTTTCTTCATCCTGCTGGGGCAGATCTTCCAAAGCGATGCGCTGGCAGCTATCCCGCAAGAAAACCTGCTGGTGAACATCCTCGTCACCACGGTGTTCGTCGCCGCCGCCACCTATATCGGCTACCGCGGTGTCGAAGCGACAGAAAAAGTGCAGTGGGGGCTGGTGCTCTTCCAGCTGCTCGCGCTGATCTGGTTCTCGGTCGCGGCGATTATTTCGGCGCTCAACGGTAACGCCTACGACTATACGCAGCCCGACCTTTCGTGGTTCAATCCGCTGCAGATCGAGAGCCTGTCGATTGCGGTTGCCGGTGTATCACTGTCGATCTTCATGTTCTGGGGTTGGGACACCGTCATCACCATGAATGAAGAGGCGAAAGACCCTGCCCGCACGCCGGCTCGTGCATCGATTGTCACCATCGTCACGATCATCGCCCTCTACCTGCTGATCACCGTCGGCACTCTCATGTGGGCCGGTATCGGCAACGGCGAACTCGGTGCCGGTAACCCCGAAAACCAAGAGTCGATCTTCGCGGTGCTGGCGCCACACATTATGGGGCCGTTCGCCCTGCTGATGTCGATCGCTATCCTCACCTCGTCGCTGGCTTCGCTGCAGTCGACCATGGTTTCGCCGGCCCGCACACTGCTAGCAATGGGGCACTACGAGGCGCTGCCCAAGGGCTTCGCGCACGTGGATGAACGCTACAAGTCACCCTCCACCGCCACCTTCTGGGCGGCCGGGGCATCGCTGGTGTTCTACGTGGCGATGCGCCTGGTGAGTGAGAACGCGCTGTGGGACACGATCACCGCGCTCGGCATGATGGTTTGCTTCTACTACGGTGCAACCGGCCTGGCAGCGGTGTGGTACTTCCGCAAGAGCTGGTTTAACAGCGTCCGCAACTTCTTTATGCGCCTGCTGCTGCCGCTGCTGGGCGGCTTGACACTGGTGTGGATGTTCGTGCAGACGATCGTCGACTCGATGGACCCCGACTACGGCTCGGGTTCGTCAATCGGTGGTCTCGGGCTGGTGTTTGTTCTCGGCGTGACTGTGATGGCGCTCGGTGTGGTGCTGATGGTGATCATGCGCTTTGTCAGCCCGTCATACTTCAAACGCGAGACCCTGCCCATTTCGGAGCACGAACACGACAAGCGGGTCGGTGTGGAAGTGCTCGGCGAGTAGGCACGCCCAGCACCAAATATCACCACGACGGGGTCGGGATGCAGTGCATCCCGACCCCGTTTGATGTCGCCCTCGTAGCCTGGCAGCGGCCCGGCAGCTGGATGCGGTTAGACTCGGCGCATGAAAATCGCGCGCTACGAGCACCAGGGAAAACTTGCCTACGGCATCCTCGACGAGTCGACTGAAGAGCTGGTCACGCTGCACGGCGACCCGATTCTTGGCACGATCGACTCGTCGGATAGTCGCGTCGCGCTGCGGGATGTGCGACTGCTCGCGCCGGTGATTCCCCGCTCGAAGGTGGTGGCGTTCGGGCGCAACTATGCCGAACACGCTCGCGAACACGACAGCGAAGTTCCGGCCGAACCGATGATGTTTTTGAAGCCGAACACCGCGATCGTCGGACCCGACTACCCGATTGTGCTGCCACCACAGTCGCAGCAGGTGGAGCACGAGGTAGAACTTGCGGTGGTGATCGGCCAGGTGGCGCGCAATGTGCCCGCCGCCGACGCAAACCAGGTGATTTTCGGTTACACGATCGCCAATGACGTCACCGCTCGTGATCTGCAGCGCTCCGACGGGCAGTGGGGCCGTGCGAAAGGCTTCGACACGTTCTGCCCGCTCGGCCCCTACATTGAGACCGAGTTCAACACCGATGAGGGCGTGATCGGCTGCAAGGTGAATGGCGAGACTCGCCAGCTCGGCAATCTCAATCAGATGGAGCGCACGGTGGCCACCCTGGTTGAGTTCGCCTCGAGCGTGTTCACGCTGCTACCCGGTGACGTGTTGCTCACCGGCACCCCGGCGGGGGTTGGGCCGCTGGTCGACGGTGACGAGGTGGTGTGCGCTATCGAGGGTATCGGTGCGCTGCGTAACCCCGTTACCGCCACCGCCGACTAGTCGGAGTCGTCTGTGGTGTTCGGGCCGGGTTGCACCGTCGGCGGCAGCTCACCCCGCTCGATGGCCAGCAGGCGGCGAATCTCAGCAAGTTCTTCGCGCATCGCCACCAGTTCGTGACGGGTGGTGAATACCGAACCAGACTCCGGCAATTGTTCTTCAACCACCGGTGCGGGGTTAGCGACCGTACCCTCGCTGGTGGCTCCTAGGTTCGACATGGTGTCGAGGATCACGGCCACGAAGAGGTTGAGCATCACAAATGCCGACACCATGATGAACGGCACGAAGAACAGCCAGGCATCCGGGAACTCTGCCATCACCGGACGCACGATGCCCATCGACCAGCTCTCAAGCGTCATGATTTGAAACAGCGAGTAGAGCGACTTGAACACCGAACCAAACCAGTCGGGGAAACGCTCACCGAAAAGCGACGTCGCCATCACCGCGGCCACATAGAACACCAGCACCATCAGCCCGGCGATCGCACCGATGCCCGGCACCGCGCTGATGATGGCGGTGGCAATCCGACGCAGCTGCGGCATGCGGTTGGCAAGGCGCAACACCCGCAAAACGCGCAACGAACGCAGCACTGACAGCGGCCCGATGGCCGGCACCAGCGAGATGGCGACCACCAGGAAGTCGAAGATGTTCCAGCCGTCGCGGAAGAAACGACGGTCAAGTGCGATGATTTTCAATACGAGCTCGACCACAAACACGCTGAGGCAGAACACATCAATGATGTGCAGTAGCGTGCCGAAACGACTCATCACCGCCGGTGAGGTCTGTAGCCCGAGCACAATAGCGTTCACGACGATGAGCGCCAGAATCGCTGTCTGCGTTGCCGAAGACAGCACAAACTCGCCAATCTTGCGGCGCCAGCCACGGGCACCGGGGTTGGGGGTCCAGGGGATCGAGTCGGTTGGCTGACTGGTGCTAATAATGTGCGACTGTCGGTTCACAGAGATAGTTTAAGGAACACGCAGCAACCGCAAATAGTGCCAAAGTGTTGCTTTGGATACGACAAAAGTTGCGGTGTGCACAGTCGCGGTGAGCGCTCCGTCGCCGCCCGTGGCAAGCGAGCGAATTCCCAATCTGCCGCGCCTAGACTGGAGGCATCATGACTGCAGTTTCACTCGCGCCCGTGACCGAGGCCGCCGGCGCAGATATTCGTGTTCGTTTCTGCCCATCCCCAACCGGCACTCCGCACGTCGGGCTGATCCGCACCGCCCTGTTCAACTGGGCCTACGCCAAGCACACCGGCGGCACGCTCGTGTTCCGCATCGAAGACACCGACGCCGAACGCGACTCAGAAGAGAGCTACGAGATGATTCTCGAGGCGCTTCGCTGGCTCGGGCTCGACTGGGATGAGGGAATCGACGCTGCCGGTGAACACGGCCCCTATCGGCAGTCGCAGCGCGGTGAGATCTACGCCGAGGTCATCGAAAAGCTCAAGGAGGGCGGTTACCTCTACGAGTCGTTCGCGACGGCCGAAGAGATTGAAGCACGCAATATTGCCAATGGTCGCGACCCTCGCCAGGGCTACGACAATTTTGAACGCGACCTCACCGACGAGCAGCGTGCCGCCTATCGAGCCCAAGGGAGGCAGCCGAGCCTACGGCTGCGGGTGCCCGACACCGACCTGTCGTTCGACGACCTGGTGCGCGGCGAGATCACCTTCAAAGCCGGCTCATTCCCCGACTTTGTGGTGGTGCGTCCCAACGGCAAACCGCTCTACACGCTCGTGAACCCCGTCGATGACGCGCTCATGGGCATCACTCACGTGCTGCGCGGTGAAGACCTGCTCTCGTCGACGCCGCGACAGATCGCGCTCTATCACGCGCTCTACCAGGTTGGCGTTGCCAAGTTCATCCCACGTTTCGGTCACCTGCCGTATGTGATGGGTGAGGGGAATAAGAAACTCTCGAAGCGCGACCCAGAATCGAACCTCTTCCACCACCGCGATCGTGGTTTCGTGCCCGAGGGGCTGCTCAACTATCTGGCGCTGCTGGGCTGGTCGATCGCCCCCGACCGCGACGTGTTCACCATCGATGAGATGTGCGCAGCCTTCGACGTGCACGACGTCAACCCGAACCCGGCACGTTTCGATCTTAAAAAAGCCGAGGCGATCAATGGCGAACACGTGCGTCGCCTCGAACTGGGCGATTTTGCGCAGCGCCTCGAACCGTATCTGATTGCGGCCGGTGTGGTCAGCGACCCGCTCACCGATGACGAGCGCGCCACAGTGCTTGCGGTTGCGCCGCTCGTGCAAGAGCGGATGCAGCTGTTGGGTGAGGCGCCCGAGCTGATTGCCTTCCTATTTGAGACGACCGAAGACCTCGAATACCGCGAGGATGCGCTCAAGACGCTGAAAGACGGCGCCGCCGACACACTGCGCGCCACCAGCGAGGCGCTCGAGCAAGTGGACGAGTGGTCGACGGTGGCGATCGAGGCGGCGATGCGCGCGAAACTGATCGACGAACTCGGCCTGAAACCGCGGCTCGCTTTCGGCCCGGCACGCGTGGCGATCTCGGGCCGACGCATCTCGCCACCGCTATTTGAGTCGATGGAGCTGCTCGGCCGTGAGGCCACACTGGCTCGACTGGCGAAACTCACGCAGCAGCTGGCATAGTTTGCATCCGCGC
The DNA here is from genome assembly GCF_963509965.1 of uncultured Gulosibacter sp. Lineage (NCBI taxonomy): Bacteria > Bacillati > Actinomycetota > Actinomycetes > Micrococcales > Microbacteriaceae > Gulosibacter > uncultured Gulosibacter sp. The sequence goes on along the minus strand of NZ_CAUPDE010000003.1, from coordinate 136,330 downwards.
CGCCTGCCGCATCCCGTTTTGTTGCCGAGAGGAATCTGACGTGACCGACGCAACCGAGTTCGCATCCGACGACCGCTACGAGGTGGTCATTGTCGGTGGTGGCCCTGCGGGGCTGCAGGCCGCGCTATTGCTGGCGCGGCAGCTGCGCCGAGTGCTGGTGCTTGACAGCAACCGACCGCGCCACTCGGCAACGCTCGAAGCGCACGGCTTTTTGTCACGTGACAATATCCCACCGAACGAGCTGCGGGCCGCCGGGCGGGCATCGGTGGAAGAGTACGAAACGGCCGAGATTCAATTTGCGAATGTCACGCGGGTGAGCCGCAGCGGTGATGGTTTCGAGATTGCCGCATCCGGTGTGCGCGGCACCCCGAACCGTCACGTGTGGGCCGAGCGGGTCATCCTGGCAACCGGCCTGCGCGAGGTGCATCCGCAATTGCCGTCGCTGCGCGCCTATTACGGCACCCACATTCACTCGTGCGTGGTGTGCGATGCCTGGAATCGCAAGGGTGCACGCATCGCGGTGTTTGGTGTGCCCGAGGCGAAAACGCTGGCGTATCGCGCGGGTCAGCTCGCGCGCATCGGTTCGCAGGTGGTGCTGTTCGCATCCGAACAGCAGGTGAATGAGTCGGATGCGCAGCGCCTGCGCGAGCGCGGCGTGATCGTTGACCGTCGCGAGATTGAAGATGTGGTGGGTGAGCGTGCCGATCTCACCGGTGTTCGCACCGTTGACGGTGAGATCACGCCGGTGGATGCGGCCTTTGTGCTGAACGGGTTTGTTGCGAACCTCGATTTTCTTGACGAAGAGCTGCGTCCTCCGCTGACCGAGGACGGGTTCGTGACGGCCGATAATTTTGGTCGCACGGCCGTGCCAAACCTCTACGCCACTGGCGAGTTGACCGCTCCAGGGCCCGAGGTGCTGATTATTTCTGCGGGCAAGGGTGCGCGCACCGCGATTGCCGCGCATCGGGATGCGATCGGGTTTTAGCGGGCGGTAGACGCAACTTCCGGCGCGGTTGGCACTGGCTGGCTGACGCATGTGGTGGCGGTTATTTGTGCCGAGTGGTGGCTGCTGTTGATTTGTCTGCGCCACGAGTTGCCATATGCGACTCTAGTGGGCTAAGCTCGTTTGGTGCGCCCGCGAGGGTCGCGACCCTTGGGGTATGGTGTAATTGGCAACACGGCTGATTCTGGTTCAGTTGTTCTTGGTTCGAGTCCAGGTACCCCAGCAAATAGCTCCCGGCTTCTTACCCGGGAGTTTCTTGTTTTCCGCGCGCATCCGCACCGCGCTCGCCGCGCTCCGCGCCGCATCCGCGCTCACCGTGCGCACCGCATCCGTGCGCCGCTGCTCGCAACGCATCCGCGCGCGCACCGCCTCGTGTGTGCATTCGCGTCAAATGTATGTGGCAGAACACACACATTTGACGCGAACCCACACAAAACCCGCTTGGGGCGTCGTGAAATGCGCGGAGGTGGGCGTGGTGGGGCGCGTGGTGGGCGTGGTGAGTGTGAAGCGCGCGCGGGGCGTCGTGAAGCGCGGGTGTGGGCGCAGGGTGCACAGACGCGAGCGGGTGCGGGGCAGCGCCGCGCACGCATCCCAAGATTCGGTTAACCCGGAAACGTAGCGTGCTACGCATGAGCATCGTGTTCACCGCATTCGCGACTGTCGCGCATCCCGTGCCGTTTTCCGGCAATGCTGCCCCGGGTGAGACCGGCTCGGCACCGACCTCGTTCTACTCGCTCGCAACCATGGAAAGCATGGAAGACGCGCACGCCTTCATCCTGAACCTCAGCGGTTTGGAAAACTACGTGGCTGAGCGCGGCTGGGAGGCATTCGGCGGGATGACGCCGCAGCTGTACGCCCTCATCCAGCACATCCGCGCCGTCAAAATTGAGTACCGCTTTGAACGGCCCGACAACTATTCCGCTGCCGACCTGCGCGAGCTCGCCGATTGGGCAGCCCAGGCCAACGCCATTTTTGTGCTGCCAGACGGCAGCGTTCGGGATGCGCAGGGTCGCGACCTCCTCGACCCCGACGCAGGCGGCGTGGTCCCGCGCACCGGTGCATCCCTGCACCGCCGCGACCAGGTTCGCAGTCAGCTCGCCGAACGAGGTGTGATTGTCCCCGGTCACCTCCCGCCCGTGCGCTCCGAGGTCGAGCTCACCCCGGCCGACCCGGCCGAGGTGCTGAACCGTACGGTGGTGCTCGCGGTAATCGCTGATCTGAGCGAAGAAATTTACCGCGGCGACGACATTGATCTGGATGATGTGGTCGATCTGCAGGGCAGCGGTGAGGTCACAGAAACCGAGGCGGAGTTCCTCGAACAGCTGCTTGCCGAAGCTCGCGGCGGCGGCAAATGGTCGGACGATTTGCGATCGAAGGCGCTCAATCACTCGTGGGGATTCGTGGCCGCCCACACGCTCGCCTGGGCATTCGGGCTCGTGCCGATGGATCCGTATGAGCTGCAGCCCGCCGATGTGTCCGCACTCAAGGACGCGTTGGAGACTGCCGTGGCCACCAATCAGCCCCAGCTTCGCGAGCTGGGCGAGCTGTGCGATGCGTGGGAAATCACCTACTCATGCCGCTGGTATGCCGTTGACCAGCAGTATCGTCAGGGGCAGCCGGGAGACCGGTTCGAGTTTGACGGCATGCAGAAATCAGTGCTTATCGAGCGGCAGCGGGCACTCGCCTGGCTGCTGCTGCAGGATGCACCCTACGACCAGGTTTCGCTCGACACCTAGCCGCTTACTAACACCGAGCCGCCTACTAACACCGAGCACCTACCGCCGGCCGGTCAAATGCGGCTACGCGATCTGCACGACGCGGCAGCGCTCGCACAGCGGGTAGCTGTCCAGGAACGGCTGGATGCGCTCGCGCATCTGCTCAAAGCTCTGGCCGTACATGTAAAGCGCGGTCTCCTCAGGGAGTTCCAGGTGGGAATTAATCCGGCCGATGCCCTGGATGAGACGCGTGCACTCGTCGTAAACCTCCCCGGCACTGGTGGATGCATACACCTCTTCGGGCAGGTCGGTGTCGTTGAGATAGAGGGCCAGTCCCTCCATGGTGCCGAACGGCTTTGGATCGTCCTCGCCGCCGAGACTCCAGGTTGAACCTTTGGGCGCGAGCATCGCACCCAGCACCTCGAGAACCTCCGGCACCAGATGCGCGCTTTCGACCTCCAGCTCGATATCGGCGGCCTCGATTTCACCGGCTTGTTTGTTGAATACGGTGCCGCCGCCAACCACATCCACGCCCCATCCCTGCTCGCGACAAAACTCGACGAGGGCATCCTCAAGTTCATGTCGGTGAACCGGCTGGAGTCGGGCAGTCAAACGAACATGCAGGTCAACGGGGCGCGGCTTCCGGAACCGGTCGAACATCGACGTTCGCCTATTGCATCTCGAGCTGCAGTGCGGTGAGCTCTTCGTCGTTGACGAATGGCTGCCACGATGTCTTGATCTTTTCATCCTCGCTGCGACCAATGGTTTCGCCGGCGGTGACGCGATTGCCCTTGAGCTGGTAATCGACAAAGTCCATCAAGAAGGAGAACAGCTCATTGGGTTTGCGCGATGAACCAACCACCTGGATTTCGGGGATACCCCAGTTCATGAGCCCCATCGAGTAAGCGTCCCAGCGGCCATCGTCGCGCGGAGACAACCACACCGGAGCCATGAACCCGGCCAGCAGCGGACTGTCGGGGTCGGTGATTGCGAGGAAGCTTTCCTTACTGTAGGTGGTCGCCACCTCGCCCGAGTAGTATCCGACCGCCTCATCGCGCTGCAGCATTGCCCGCACCGCGGTGACATGGTGCGCAACCACATCGAAGTGGTTCAGTCGCTCACTATCACGCCCCTGCGACAGAAGCGGCATCCCGGCCACCAGCAAGAAGGCCCGGTAGTTCTCGATTGCTTCTTCGGCGCCAGCACCGAAGAAGGGATGCAGCAGGTTTTGTGCCTCACGATCCGGGATCGGGTTCTCCATAATTTCGACTGCGCACCACAGCCCGTTCAAAGTGAACGACACCGTGTCGTCTTCATTTTCGCGCTCATCCCACTCGAGCACGTCATCCGGCGCGAGATTTCGGTTTAGTGCCTCGATCACCTGATCGGGATTGATGACCGAGTCGAGGAGTACATAACCAACGACCGGACTATCGCTCATCTCATAGTGCGGTTCGGTGCGGCTGCTGCCTGCGGGCTTCTTGCCCTTGCCAAGGAGTCCAAACATCGGGGTCCTGCCTCTAACATTGCGAGTTGCAGCGCCGTGCTGTCGCGGTCAACGAGGCGCGGCTGCCACGAGGTGGTGATCGTTTTGGTTGGTGCGGTAGAGGGTTTCGCCTACATGGATGCAGACGTATCCAACTACATACATCAAGAAGGCGAACAGTTCGTTAGGGGCGAGCAGCGGTGCGGCGCTCACCGCGCGCCGCACGCCTCCGCGCGCACGACTCCGCGCGCCGCGCTTACCGCACCGCGCTTACCGCCTCGTGTGTGCATTCGCGTCAAATGTGTGTGTTCTGCCACATACATTTGACGCGAACCCACACAAAACGAGCTCAAGTGGGCGGGGTACCGCGGCGCGGCTACTGCTGGCGCTCCTCGATGGCGCGTTCGAGTCGCGCCATCTTGTTGTCGAGCTCGTTCTCGTAGCCGGGGCGGATGTCGGCTTTGATGATGAGCGAGATGCGCGAGCCGAACGGCGCCACCGCCTCGGTTGCCGCTTTGATCACAGCAAAAACTTCGTCCCACTCGCCCTCGAGCGTTGTGAACATCGCATCGGTGTGGTGAGCGAGCCTGGATGCGCGCACCACCTCGACCGCCGCGGCTACCGCATCCGATACCGAACCGTCAGCGCGTGCTGTGCCGCTTGGAGCAACCGAAAATGCTGCGAGCATGAAAATCCTCCTGGCTGTTTGGAGATGCAATGCGCTCAGTTTACGTTCCACGGTGCAGAGCCGTAGCAAGCAAACAACCCGCACAAGACGAGCGGGGTGCCCGTGCCTCTATTGCACGGACACCCCGCTCGGGTGCAGTTCGTCTGCCCTACACGATGGTGTCGAGTACGCCGTCACCGTCGGTGTCGACTTGGGTCTGGTCGAATACGCCGTCACCGTCGGTGTCAACATACATCTCGTCGACGTATCCGTCGCCATTGACGTCGACACCAACGGCGTCGACAACGCCGTCACCGTCGAGGTCGAAGTGTGCCGAGTCGGCGACGCCGTCGCCGTCCGAGTCGAAGGTGTCTTCCGAGTAGCCCGAGTATGGGTCGGCACCGAAGCTGTCGGTGCTGTCACCCATGGGGTCGGCGCCGAAGCTGTCGGTGGTGTCAGCACCGTAGTCGTTGCCAAACTCGTTGCCGTAGTCGGCACCGGGGCCGGGGATACCCTGGGCCCCGTCCTGCTCGGTAGCGCCGTAGTCGTCAGAGGGGCCGATAGTGCCCCCACCGCTGCCACCATTGCTGTCGTAGCCGCTGGTGTCGACCACGCCGTCTTCATCGATGTCGTAGTACTCGGTGTCGAGCACGCCGTCGCCATCGGCGTCAACCGTGTAAACGTCGGCAACACCGTTGCCATCGGAATCGGTAATCATGGTTTCAGCGATGCCGTCGCCATCGAGGTCGACCATGGCCGAGTCGTTGATGCCGTCGCCGTCGGCGTCGATAGTGGCCTCGTGCGAGGTCGAACCATCGCTATTCACCGGGTCGGTGCCGTAGCCGTCAGCGCCGTAGCCGCCCGTGGGGTCGGTGGGCTCAGAACTGTAGCCATCGGTGCCGTAGCTATCGGTCGGTTCGGTGCTGCTCGCGCCGCCTTCGAGGCTCGAAAGATCTGTGGTGGAGGCGTCGGCAAAGCCGTCGCCGTCGCTGTCAACCAGCGCGAGGTCGGGCTGGCCGTCGCCGTCGGTGTCGAGGATGGTGGTTTCCTGGTAGCCGTCACCATCACCGTCGAAGGTTGCGAGATCGATCTGCCCGTCGCCATCGGTGTCAATCACCATCGCGTCATTGATGCCGTCGCCGTTGGTGTCGACCGCGGCTGCATCCGCGATGCCGTCGCCGCTGAGATCGACGGGGGTTACGCCCTCACCTGCGGTGGGGAGGTTCGAGTGCTGGTCGGTCATTGCTTTGCCTTTCGCCTCGGTCTTGAGTAGATCGCTTGGTTATCAATGAGATGCGCGGAGCCGGAAGAAAGTTCCTGACTCCGCGCATCTGGGTTGCGAATTTTTTCTTGTTAGAACGCTTCGGTGCCGTCGAAGTGTCCGTCGCCGTCGGTGTCGACCATAACTGAGTCGAGGGTGCCGTCACCGTCGGTGTCGACTAGCACGGTGTCGTAGCTGCCGTCGCCGTCGGTGTCGACGTACACGACCTCGGCCATGCCGTCACCGTCGAAGTCGGAGCCCAACGCGTCGAGCTGGCCGTCGCCGTCGAGGTCGACATAGGTCGATTCGTTGAAACCGTCGCCATCGAGGTCGAACTGGTTGCCCATTTCGGGGCTGTTGAACTGGTCACCGTATTCGGTGGTCTCATCCATGATGCCGTCGCCGTCGGTGTCGCTGAGCTGGGTGTCAAAGACGCCGTCACCATTGGTGTCCGACACGCGCGTGTCGAAGTTGCCGTCGCCGGTCGTGTCGGCTTCCATCGTGTCGATGCGGCCGTCACCGTCGCTGTCAAAGCCGACTGCATCGATCACACCGTCGCCGTCAGTGTCGATCTCGACGCGGTCCATCAGGCCGTCACCGTTGGTGTCAAGCACGCGTGCATCGTTGATGCCGTCGCCGTCAGTGTCGATGGTGATTTCGTCGATGATGCCGTCGTTGTCTTGGTCGATGAAGGTCGTGTCGGCTTCACCGTCACCGTCGATGTCGTAGTAGGTGGCATCGATCGTGCCGTCACCGTCAACATCAACCGCGTTTGACGATGCGTAGCTGCCAGCATCCGGGGCCAGGTCTTCGGCGGTGACCGCTTCGGGCGTCTGGTCGCCGAGCTCGGGCAGCACAGACGAACTGGTGTCGGGCTGCGGGGCGGTGCCCACGGGGTCCGGGGTGGTGCCCACCGGGTCTTGGGTGGCGCCACCAGCGTTATCGCTGTAGGTGTAGTCGATAGTGCCATCACCGTCGAAGTCCATGGCAAACTCGTCGACAATGCCGTCGCCGTCGGTGTCGATCGCGACGGTGTCGGCAACGCCGTCGCCGTCGGTGTCGGCGATGAGGTAGTCGTGCTGGCCGTCGCCGTCGGTGTCGATGAACTGTGTGTCGACCTGACCGTCACCATCGGCGTCGAGGAGGACTGTCTCGTTGATGCCGTCGCCATCGAGGTCGACTTCTTGCATACCGTACTCGTCGAGGCCGCCGGCACCGGGGTCATTGGGCTGGTCAGGAACCATGCTGTCGGTGTCGTTGCCGGTGGGGTCGCCACCGATGGGTTCGTCGCCGGTGGGGCCACCGATGGGTTCGTTGCCGACCGGTTCGTTACCGACGGGCTCGTTACCGACGGGCTCGTTGCCGACCGGTTCGTTGCCGACCGGTTCGGTGGTGGGATCGGTGGGCTGGGCCTGCTCAGGGCCGGTTTCGCCCCCGGAGATCGGGTTGCCGTTGGCATCGAAGCGCTGGTCATAGGTGCCGTCACCGTCTGAGTCGTAAGCGAGCTCGTCGTATTCGCCGTCGCCATCGACGTCGTAGGCAACCGCGTCGAACGTGCCGTTACCGTCGGTGTCTACCAGCATGGTCTCGTAGTTACCGTCGCCGTCAGCGTCGGTCATGACCATGTCGGCCTGGTTGTTGCCAGTGACGTCGACGGCAATCGAATCGTTGATGCCGTCACCATTGCTGTCGAACTCCTGCATCCCGTACTCGTTGAAGCCGCCTTCGATGTCGGCTGCGTCGGTGATGTTCGAGGTGGTGTCGGTTGCTTCGGTGCCATCGAGCTGGTCAGGGTTGACCGCCGAGCTGTCCATCGGTTCGAATGAGTTGCGCTGCGACATGAGCGGGGATCCTTTCGGGAGGAAGTTTCGGTGGTTTTTCGAAGTCACTGATTGGAGCGCGCCATGGCACGGAAAGTTCCCGCACTCGAAATATTGCGCGTGAAAAGTGCTCGTCAGTTGCGCTTGAGCTTGACAGATTCACCGGGTGCGAGAGCGTAATAGGTGCCCCCGTACGACTCTGCTGCCGCTTGGAATCGAGTGTGTGCAAGTTCTTTTCCGGGGCGTGACAGCAACATCTCGTGCACGGCGAACGCGGCTTTGGGGCGCACCGACAGCAGGTAGTCGATCGAATCGGCCATGCGCATCCAGGGGCCGTAGGCGGGCACCGCGAGCAGCTGAATATCAAAACCGTCGGGGATGGGGTCGTAGGCGTCACCGGGATAGGCGAACGCTCCGTTGACCACCACCCCGATGTTGTCGATGCGGGGGATGCTCGAGTGTATTTCGGCGTGCGTACCACCGAACGCGGTGACGGCAAAGGCGCCGAGCTGCACAGTTTCACCGGGAACTGCGATATGCACAGTGCCGATACCGTCGAGGTCGGCTGCCTCGATCAGCTCTGCGGTTCGGGCGGTGGTGAGCACCTGCACATTCGGCGACTGTTTCGTGATGCGCGCCAGCTGTTCGGCAACAAAGTGGTCATCGTGCTCGTGGGTGATGACCACGCCATCCACACTGCCGCATTCAGTAAGGGGCGTCGTGAACTTGCCCGGGTCGAGATAGAGGCGTCGGCCAGAATGCTCGAGCAGGATGCACGAGTGTTCGAATTTCGTGAGCTGCATGAGTGCAGCGTATCGGCGCACCGTGAAATCCAACTGAGCGAGATTTGACACCCATATATGGCCGTGGCAAACTAGGGGAGTTGCCCACGTGGTAACGAAGGTGCGGCCCCATCGTTTAGCGGCCTAGGACACTGCCCTCTCACGGCAGCGGCGCGGGTTCGAATCCCGCTGGGGTCACCAGTGTGAGTGCCGAGCTGAGATTTCAGGCTCGGCACTTTTGTTCTCCGCGTCGATGCCCCGTCGCACTCTGCTGGCGGTCATATGCTGCCGGCGGTCGCTTGGATCTGGCCGCTGACGAGGGTTGGGTGGGCTGTAAACCGGCGTAAGTTTCGCCACGTGACAATTCGGTGGTCGTTCGGTTCCATTTTGTAACCAATTGCGCGATAGAGTGGCGGGGTTAATCAAGCGCTAAGGGGCGAAATGAGTTCGGACTTTGCGGCGAGCATCGCCACTTCAGCAGGGGAGCTTGAAATTCGCGGCTCGGCTGCGACCGATGTGGGTCTGGTGCGTGCGGTGAACGAGGATGCCTACTACGCGGGCACCCCGGTCTATCTTGTCGCTGACGGTATGGGCGGTCACTCCTACGGCGATCTCGCCTCGAGTACGGTCGCTGAGGTGTTCGGTGAAGTGTTCGACGATCACCAGCAACCGACCACACCCGAAGCAGTGATCGAAGCGGTCGATGCTGCCAACACACGCATCCAAGAGCTGATGGCAAACGGCAGCGAACCGGATGCGATCGCCGGCACTACCGTGAGCGGTGTCGCGCTTGTGGATATCGACCCCGATGGTGATACCGATATTGCGCCCTACTGGATGATTTTCAACGTTGGCGATTCTCGGGTGTACGGCTGGAACGGTAAATCGGTGGTGCAAATCACCGTCGATCACTCGGCCGTGCAAGAGCTTGTCTACCTCGGCATCATCACCGAAGAAGAGGCGCTCGTTCATCCCGATCGCAACGTCATCACCCGGGCCGTTGGCTCAGACACCCAAGTTCAGACCGATCTGTGGCTGATGCCGGTGCAGGGACACCAGCTGTTCGTGATCTGCTCGGACGGCCTCACGAAAGAGCTTTCCGATGACGAGATCGGCACGATAATTCAAGACTATGCCGTTGAATCGGGTGCGCCTCGAACGCTCGCGCAGACGCTCATCGACCGAGCGATCGAACGTGGTGGGCGCGATAACATCACCGTCGTGGCGGTGGAATCGACTGCGGTAGCTGCCGAGGGAGTGGAGGCACCCACCGAATCGGTTGCAGAAACCGACTAGCGGCCGCTGCATCGTTACTGCGCACCCCATGAACGCGGAACCTGACCGACTGGGCACATGATTATGCGTGAAATCTCCACCCCGCTGAATCTCGACCTGCAGCGCTACCGAAACCTCGGTGATCTGCTCTGGCAGCGCACCGAGGCCGACCCCGACCACATCGTGTTCGAAGAGCTCACCGACGGCGATGGGGTCACGCAGATCAGCACCGCCGAGTTCAAGGAGCGGGTGGTGGAACTGGCCAAGGGTTTGGTGGGCGCGGGTATTCAGCCCGGGCAGCGTGTGGCCATTCTTTCGCCAACCCGGTTTGAGTGGGCGCTGCTCGATCTGGCGATGCAGGTGATCGGAGCCGTTGTGGTGCCGATCTACGAAACCTCGGCGCTCGCGCAGGTGCAGATGATCCTCGGCGATAGCGAGGCGGTGGCAGCGATCGGTGCCAGCGCCGAACATGTTGAACGACTGCGACAGGCCTTTGCCGAATTGGGGCTCGAACAAGCCCGGGTGTGGGGAATGGACGCCGACCTCGAACCCAACCTTGCCGATCTGTGCGCCGCCGGTGTCGAGGTGACGGATGCGGAGATTGAGCGGCTGCGGCAGCTACCCACACATGAGAGCCTCGCGAGCATCGTCTACACCTCCGGCACCACCTCGCGGCCCAAAGGCGTGCTCATCAGTCACGGCAACTTTCTCGGCCAGGTGATGGCGGTTGCCGATAAATACCGCGGTTTCGCTAACGAACAGGCCAACACACTGCTGTTTTTGCCGATGGCGCATGTGCTGGCGCGTGGCGTGTTCTATATCTGTCTCGCATCCGGGGTGCGCGTGGCGCTTATCGGCGACCCAAAGCTCGCCGTGCCGGCGATGTCTACCCTCAAACCCACGTTCGTGATGGTCGTGCCCCGCGTGCTGCAGAAGATTCTCGTTGCCGCCGGCGATGCCGCTCGCGAGAAACGGTTGTACTGGTTGTGGGAGCGAGCTCGAGAGTTTGCGCATCTGCGCGGGATGCGGATGGAAGCGGTCGATGCGGGCAGGCCGGTCGCGCCGATCACCGCCCGTGGGCGGCTGCGTTTCAAGCTCTATGATCAGCTGTTTTATCGACGTATCCGCGCCAAACTCGGTGGCCGGATGCAGCAGATCTTGGTGGGTGCCGCGGCCCTATCGCCCGATTTGGCGCTCACCTTCCGCGGTATCGGAATCCCGATTATTGAGGGATACGGGCTCACCGAAACGACCGCGCCGCTCACCGGCAACCTATTGGATGATTTTGTCTCTGAAACGGTTGGCTACCCGATGCCCGGATCGTCGGTGCGGATCGCCGATGATGGCGAGGTGCTCGCGAAAGGGCCCGGCGTGTGTCGCGGATACACCTCGGCCGAAGCGACCGCAGAAGCGTTCGTGGATGGTTGGTTTCGCACCGGCGACTATGGCGAACTCGACGAACGCGGCCGGTTGATGCTGCGCGGTCGCCGCGGTGACATGATCGTCACCGCGGGCGGCAAGAACATGCTGCCCACCGAGTGGGAGCAGACAGTTGAGTCGACCGACCTGGTGGCACACGCGGTTGTGGTGGGCGAGGGGAAACCGTTTTTGGGTGGGCTGATCGTGCTCGACTCTGAAGCCGTAAAGAGGTGGGCGCTGCGCGAACGCATCGCTGATCTCCCGTCGCTCGAGCTGCCTGACCTCGGTGGGCACCTGCGCGTCGTACACGAACGGCTGCACGAAGTGGTGCGCAAAGTTGTTGAAGAGGCGAACTCGCGACTATCGCGAGCCGAGCAGATCCGCAAATTCGAGCTGGTGATTGCCGACCTTACCGACGCTGGTGGTCTGGTCACCCCGACGTTGAAGCTCAAGCGCAAAGAGCTCGTGAAGCAACTGCGCACGGTAATCGACCGCATCTACGAGGTGCTGCCAGGAAACCCGCGCAATTCATAGCGCATGTCGCTTCCTGGCTGGGATACGACCGGTACGAAGCTCGGTGTTAGCATTGCTGGCATGCGTTTCTGGCTGCGGCGACTTCCCTGCCGCGGCGGGTGGTGACCACTGGCGACTCCCGCCGCGGAGGCCTACCGCGCCTGAACCCGCACGATCAGGAGATCCCCTTAGACATGACGAACAATGCTCAACCCCGCACGCTGGCCGAAAAAGTGTGGGCAGCTCACGTAGTAAAGCACGGCGAGAACGGCACTCCCGACCTGCTCTACATCGACCTCCACATCATGCACGAGGTCACCAGTCCGCAGGCATTCGATGGCCTGCGTCAGGCAGGTCGACAGGTGCGACGCCCCGATCTCACCATTGCCACTGAAGACCACAACACTCCAACCGAGAACATCCTCGGCACAATCGCCGATGAGACTTCGCGCAAACAGATCAATGCGCTGCGCACCAACGCTGAAGAGTTTGGTATTCGGTTGCACTCGCTCGGTGACCGCGAACAGGGCATTGTGCACGTGGTTGGTCCGCAGCTGGGGCTGACTATGCCCGGCATCACCGTGGTGTGTGGCGACTCGCACACCTCGACTCACGGTGCGTTCGGTGCCATGGCATTCGGTATTGGCACCAGCGAGGTAGAGCATGTGCTCGCCACTCAGACGCTGCCGCTGAAACCGTTCAAGACTATGGCCATCAATGTTGAGGGTGAGTTGCGTCCCGGCGTTACGGCCAAAGACATCATTCTCGCCGTGATCGCCAAGATCGGCACCGGCGGCGGTGCCGGCTACGTGTTTGAATACCGCGGCTCGGCCATCCGCTCACTTTCGATGGAAGGTCGGATGACCATTTGCAATATGTCGATCGAGGGCGGCGCGCGGGCCGGCATGGTGGCGCCGGATGAAACCACGTTTGCATATCTGAAGGGCCGCCCGCACGCGCCGCAGGGCGTCGACTGGGATGCGGCCGTTGAATATTGGCGCTCGCTGGCAACCGACGATGGCGCGGTGTTCGATGCCGAGGTTGACATCGACGCGAGCGCGCTCGAGCCCTTTGTTACCTGGGGCACCAACCCCGGCCAGGGCGTATCGCTGAGTGAAAACGTGCCGAACCCGGCCGACTTTAGCGACCCGATCGATCGGGCCACTGCTGAGCGTGCGCTTGAATACATGGGTCTTGAAGCCGGTACGCCGATGAAGCAGATCGCGGTTGACACCGTGTTTATGGGTTCGTGCACGAACTCGCGCATTGAAGATCTGCGCGCTTTTGCCAGCGTGATTAAAGGTCGGAAGAAAGCTGACGGGGTGCGGGTGATGGTCGTTCCCGGTTCGGCTCGCGTGCGGCTTCAGGCCGAGGCCGAGGGAATTGACAAGATTGTGCGCGACTTTGGGGCCGAGTGGCGATTTGCTGGCTGCTCAATGTGCCTCGGGATGAACCCCGACCAGCTCCAGCCCGGCGAGCGCTGTGCATCCACCTCGAACCGCAACTTTGAGGGTCGCCAGGGTAAGGGCGGCCGCACACACCTGGTGTCACCGCTGGTCGCTGCCGCGACCGCGGTGCGGGGCACGCTCTCGAGCCCGTGGGATCTGGAAGCCATCGAGTCGGAAGGGAAGGCCGCCTAAATGGAGCCCGTAACCACTGTTGTTGGCACCGCGGTGCCGCTGCGCCGCTCGAATGTCGACACCGATCAGATTATTCCCGCGGTGTATCTTAAGCGCATCACCAAAACTGGTTTCGATGACGCCCTGTTTGCCCGCTGGCGTCAAGACCCCGAATTCGTGCTCAACGACCCTGCCTACGTCAACCCGCGGGTGCTGGTGGTTGGCTCCGACTTTGGCACCGGTTCGAGCCGTGAACACGCCGTTTGGGCGCTGCGCGACTACGGCTTCCGGGCCATCGTCGGCTCACGATTCGGTGAAATCTTCAAGGGCAACTCGGGTAAGCAGGGGCTGCTGATCGCGCAGATCTCCGAGTCGGAGGTCGAACAGCTGTGGGGTGCGATTGAAGCGAACCCCGGCGTCGAAGCAACGATCGATCTCGAAGCCCGCACCGTGAGCGTGGGCGAGGTGAGTTTCAACTTTGAGATCGACGACTACACCCGCTGGCGGCTCATGGAGGGCCTCGACGATATTGCGCTCACCCTGCGCGACGAAGCCGCCATCACCGACTTTGAAGCAAAGCGGCCCAGCTGGATGCCAAAAACCCTTCCGGCACTGGGCGGAACCGAACCCGGCACGATCGCCGATGATGCGACTGAGGATGTCAACGCGTGAACAGTTTGAGTGAGGCCGCAGCAGCAGCGGGTAAATCGGTCGGACTAACCTCCGACACCATCACCTTTTCGGGCGGCCGCCCCCTGAACGGCCGCATTGTGGTGCGCGGTGCGAAAAACTTTGTCACCAAAGCCATGGTTGCAGCGCTGCTGGGTGATTCGCCGAGCACCCTGCGTGATGTTCCCGATATTTCGGATGTGCGCGTGGTTTCGGGGCTGCTTGGTGCCCACGGCGTGATGATCGAACGTGACGTTGACGGCGGCATTATCCGCCTCGATCCCACGAACGTGAAGTCGGCACACATGGCCGAGATCAACGCACACGCCGGTTCCAGCCGCATCCCGATTCTGTTTTGCGGCCCGTTGCTGCACCAGCTAGGCGAAGCATTCATCCCCGACCTGGGCGGCTGCCGCATCGGTGACCGACCGATCGACTTCCACCTGTCGGCGCTGCGTGCGTTCGGTGCCGTGGTCGACAAGCTGCCCGAGGGTATTCACCTCACCGCTCCCGAAGGGTTGCGTGGCACGAAGATCCGCCTCGACTATCCGTCGGTGGGCACCACCGAACAGGTGCTGTTGACCGCGGTGCGCGCCAAGGGCCTCACCGAGCTGTCAAACGCGGCCATCGAGCCCGAGATCATGGACCTCATCAATGTGCTACAGAAGATGGGTGCCGTGATTTCGGTTGATGCCGACCGTGTCATCCGAGTTGAGGGTGTGAAACGGCTCAGCGGTTACGACCACCGGTCGATCTTCGACCGCAACGAAGCTGCCAGCTGGGCGGCTGCGGCGCTCGCCACCGGTGGCGAGATCTTTGTCGAGGGTGCGCAACAGGCAGAGATGCTCACGTTCCTCAACGTCTTCCGCAAATCGGGCGGTATTTTCGAGGTGTTCGATGACGGGATCCGTTTCGCACACCCCGGCACCCCGCTCAAGCCCGTAGTGATCGAAACCGATGTGCACCCGGGGTTCATGACCGACTGGCAGCAGCCGCTGGTGGTGGCTCTCACACAAGCCACCGGTGTGTCGATCGTGCACGAAACCGTGTACGAACAGCGTTTCGGTTTTACCGAGGCGCTGGTCAAGATGGGCGCCACAATCGAGCTGCACCGCGAGTGCTTGGGCGGCCAAAAATGCCGGTTCGGGCAGCGCAACTTTGTGCACTCGGCGGTTATTTCGGGGCCCACCAAGATGCACGGCGCCAATATTGAGGTGCCGGATCTGCGCGGCGGGTTCAGCCACCTGATCGCAGCGCTCATGGCAGACGGTGAATCTACCGTGACGAATGTCGGCATCATTGCCCGCGGCTACGAGAACTTTCTCGGCAAACTCAAGCTGCTCGGTGCCGAGTTCACGGTCGAAAGCTAATCGCCGTGGCACGCTGGTCTCCCGAAAAAAGCCGGCCCTCGATTTTCTGGCTGATGGCAGCGCTGATCTGGTTGCCGTCGACGCTGCTGTTCAAATATGACATTCGGGGGACCCTACCGCGCACCGGGCCGTTCATTCTGACCCCCAACCACTACTCGGATATTGACCCGGTAGTGGTGGGCTTGGGGGTGTGGAAGCTCGGCCGGGCGCCGCGATTCATGGCCAAAGCCTCGCTGTTCAAGATTCCGGTGGTGGGCTGGTTTTTGCGGCGCAGCGGTCAGATCCCGGTGGAACGCGGCCGCGGGCACGGCAACAGTAAGCGGGCAGCACTTGCTGCAGCACAGACGCTGGTCGACCACGGTCGCGGCGTGATTGTCTACCCCGAGGGCACGCTCACCCGCGAACCCAATGGCTGGCCGATGCGCGGGAAGTCGGGTGCGATCCGGCTGGCGCTCGCGGGCGATATTCCGATTATTCCCGTGGCCACCACGGGCGCTGATCGCGTGGTGCCGCGCTTCCAGAAGAAGTTTCGTTTCCGACTGCGCACCCCCATCGTGATGCGGGTGGGTGAACCGATTTCGGTGCGCGAACTCGTAGGTGCCCACGAAGACCGCACCACAATCGATGCGGCCACCGCGAAGGTGATGCGTGAGATCACCGGGCTGCTAGAAGAGATCCGCGGCGAAACCGCGCCCGCTGAACTGTACGATCCGGTGCGTTACGGCCAGACCGAGTTCGGTATGCCCACGGCCGAACCGCAGCAGACGCTGACCGAACGTGACGGTGACGCCAAGTGAACGAGTGGTATCCGGCAACCGGGGCAATTTCGCTGCCACCGCGCGGCCGAGTTGCCGTCATTGGTGGCGGTAACTGGGGTACAACTTTCGCGAAGATCATCGCCGACGGCGGAAACGACGTTACCCTCGCGGTGCGTCGCCCCGAGCTTGCCGATGAGATCAACGAAGCGCATCGCAACACCGCGTATCTGCCCGGCGTGAATCTGCCCGAGCGCATCCTGGCCACGGCAGCTGTAGACGAAGCGGTGTCAGCTGCCGAGCTGATTTTTCTTTCGGTGCCGGCACAGTCGGCGCGCGAAAACCTCGAGGGCTTCAAGCGCTATTTAGGGCCGGATGCATCCGTTATTTCGCTAATGAAGGGTGTGGAACGCTCAACTGGCAAACGGATGAGCGAGGTCATTATGGAGGTGGCCGGCCTGCCCGCCGACCGGGTGGCGGTTGCTTCAGGGCCGAATATTGCACTCGAGATTGCCCGCGAAGAACCCACCGCGATCGTGGTGGCATCGGCATCGCAGCAGCTTGCGGTGAAAGTGGCGCGGCTTGCCCGCAACTCGTATCTGCGCACGTTCGTGAATGAAGATGTGGTGGGCACCGAGTTTGGTGGGGTGCTCAAAAACCTGATCGCCATCGCCACCGGTATCGCCGATGGTGTTGGCTTCGGTGAAAACACCAAGGCAGCGATTATGACGCGTGGCCTCGCCGAAATAACCGACTTTGCCGTGGCCCTGGGGGCACAGCGCGAAACCATGATGGGGCTGGCTGGTCTTGGAGACCTGATCGCCACGTGCATGTCGCCCCTTTCACGCAATTTTACGGCGGGACGGCTTTTGGGGCAGGGCTACAGCTACAGTGACGTGACCAGCCGGATGGCACAGACCGCCGAGGGGTTGCGTTCGGTGCACTCGATTTTGTTGATTGCGCAGCAGCACTCGGTGCCGATGCCAATCGTCACCCAGATTGCGGCCGTACTCGAGGGGCGGATGCATCCGGCCGACCTTGCCCCACACCTCACTACTGAAACAGGAGACCGGGAATGACCGCAACAAACCGCCGCACGGTACTTGTCTTGTTCGGGGGACGGTCGAGCGAACACACTATTTCGTGCGCCACCGCCGCAGGGGTATTGGGCGCTATCGACCGCGAAAAGTTCGACGTCATCCCGGTGGGTATCACCCGCGAGGGTGCCTGGGTGCTCGAAGAAGACAACCCCGCAAAGTTTCAGCTTGACCCCGAACACATGCCCGAGGTGGTCGACAACGGCACCCGCGTGCTGCTGCCCGACAGCGTGCAAAGCCGCACGCTACGAGTGGTGCGCGAGGGCACGGTGGCGCCGCTTGCCGATGTGGACGTGGTGTTTCCGCTGATCCACGGCCCCTTCGGTGAAGACGGCACACTGCAGGGCATGCTGGCGATGACGAGCCTGCCGTTTGTTGGTTCGGGAGTGCTGGCTTCGGCGGCGGGTATGGACAAGCACTACACCAAATTGTTGCTCGCGGCCGCGGGGCTGCGAGTGGCGAAGGGCATCACCGTTTTTGCGGAAAAGTGGCGGGATGCGCGCGGGTCGGTGGCCGAACAGGTTGCCGAATTGGGTTGGCCGGTATTTGTGAAGCCGGCGCGCGCTGGATCGTCAGTGGGGGTGAGCAAGGTTGCGGATGCCGCCGGACTCGACGAGGCGATGCGGGTGGCTTTCGCCGAGGATGACCACGTGCTGGTAGAAGAATCGATTGCCGGCCGAGAGGTTGAGATTGCGGTGCTCGGTGGCCGTCGCGGTGAGCCGGCGCGAGCATCGGTGGCTGGTGAGATCGTGATGCAGGGCGCCGAGTTTTACGACTTTGCTGCCAAATATCTTGATGACAGCGCTGTGCGACTCGACTGCCCGGCACAGCTGAGCGAGGCGCAGCTTGCTGTGGCGCAACAGCTGGCGGTGCGCGCCTTCGACGCACTCGGCTGTGAGGGCCTAGCTCGGGTTGATTTCTTCCTCGATGGCGAAGGGTTCCTCGTGAACGAGGTCAACACGATGCCCGGCTTCACACCGATTTCGATGTTCCCCAAATGCTGGGGCGCATCCGGGCTACCCTATGACGAACTCATCACCGAGCTTATCGAGGTGGCGCTCAGCCGCGCCGCAGGCTAGCGGGGCTGAGCGGTACCTGCCGGTTCGGGCAAAGTGGTCTCACCGAGCACATCTTCGGCACCGACACAGCCGCCGGTTTTCGGGAGGTAGCTTGCGGGCGTGGTGATGCCGGTGAGCACCTCACCCGATGCCTTGGTGGTGTCGATGACCACTTCAAGGGCTGGTGTGCGGCCGTAGGTGGTGTAGACGTAGATCTCGTTATCGGTGGTGCGCTCGATCCAGTCGATGCCGTTGATACTGATGCAGCGTTCAGAGGTTGGTTCGGGCGTGGGTACCCCGCACCGCAGCAGCACGGCCGCGGGTTTACCGTAGGCCGAGGTCGCCTGCGCGTTGGTGCTGCGCTTGGGAAGCCCGTTGAGGTTCATCGGCAGTCGCACCATCGTCTCGGCGCAGGCCGGATCGGCCGCATCCTTAGCCGCTTCCATGGGCACCGTCGGGCCGGTGGGGGCATTGCAGGCGGTGAGCGATGCCGTCGCCAGCAACAGCCCCGCACCCATGCCGAACATGCGGCTTCTGACACCTCTACGCATACCGATCCAGTGTAGTCGTCGGCGGTGGGCGCGGCATTGCCGCCCGTGATGCCGGTCAGCCGGGGTGGGCGCTCGCCGCGGTACCGTAGCCGCATGACCGCATCACCGCGCCGCACCGCATCCGCAAACAACATCGCAGCCGAGACACTCACCGTCTCGCAGGCGGGGGAGCGGCAAGTGCTCGCCGAAATTTTGGCGCGTATCCCCACCGGCACGCCACTACTTGGCCCCGGTGATGATGCGGCAATTGTGGCCGCACCCGACGGCAGATTCGCGGTGACGGTTGACACGATGATCGAGGGCCCCGATTTTCGTCGCGAGTGGTCGACGCCACGACAGCTGGGAAGCAAAGCCGTCACGACGAACCTGTCGGATATCGCGGCGATGGGCGCGGCCCCGACCGCACTGGTGATCGCCCTGGCGGTGCCACGAGATATGCCGGTTACGTGGGTTACTGAGTTTGCCGACGGTGTGGCCGCGCAGCTGCTGCGACTCGCGCCCGAATGCGGGGTTGTTGGTGGAGATCTGGCCACGGCCGAACACATCACCATCTCGGTGACCGCTTTCGGTGATCTGCAGGGGCGAGCCCCGATCACCCGCTCGGGGGCGCGCGCTGGCGATCAGGTTGCAGTGGCCGGAACGCTCGGTCTTGCCGCTGCCGGGCTACACCTGCTGTTTGGCGGGGTGGATGATCCACTGGTTGCCACGCAGCTGGCACCCGAATCGCCGATCACCGCCGGAGTGACCGCCGCGGTTTCGGGCGCTACCGCGATGATGGACCTCTCGGACGGGCTGCTGCTTGACGGTCACCGCCTGGCTGCAGCATCCGGCGTGGCACTCGATTTCAGTCGCGAACTGCTGCACGCCGATATCGCGCGGCTTGCCGAACGCTTTGGCACCGAACTTGCCGAACGCTTCGTGCTCGGCGGCGGTGAAGACCACTCGCTGTTGGCAACATTCGTGGCCGATGCCGAGCTGCCGCCGCCGTTCCGGCGCATCGGCACGGTGCGGTCGGGATGCGGCATCCGCGTTGACGGCGAACCGGTCGACCCGATGGGTTGGGATCCGTTTGTTGGCGTTACCGCCTAGTTCAACCGCACGCTGACCCGGGCTGACTGGTTTCGACCGCACTGACTTCGAGAAAAAACAGCACTGTTTCGCCGTAGTGGCGCTGCCGCCACATTGCGAACCCGGTAGGGAGCTCGAGTTCGCCTGAGCGCGCATCCCGTTCGACCACCACCAGCGCATCCGGTGACAGCAGCGGCAACAGCAGTGCCAGATCGTCGCTGATCGTGGCACTGTCGAACTCATAGGGCGGGTCAATAAACACGAGATCAAACTCGCCAGCTGCCGCCCGCAAAAAAAACTGCACCGATTCGGCAGCCACCCGCGCGGGCGCAGCCACTCGCTGCCGCACCGCCGCAATATTTGCGTGAAGCGCCTCGACCGCCTGCCGCGAACGCTCCACCAGCACCAGCGATTCGGCTCCCCTCGAAAGCGCCTCGAGCCCCAGCGCACCAGAACCGGCATACAGGTCGAGCACGCGAGCAGCCGCGAACTCAAAACTCGCCTCCAGCCCCGAAAACAGTGCCTCGCGCACCTTGTCGCTAGTTGGGCGAGTTCCGTGCGCCGGCACCCGGAGCCGAGTCATAGCTGCAGTGCCCGCAATGATTCGCGTCATGGCTCGATCGTAAGATGGACAGCATGACGACGCATCCCGACGCCCCGACCGAACTGTTCGGCCTCATTACCCGCTATCGAGAGGCAGTCGAACAGGTGATCATCGGCAAGGCCGATCGAGTGCAATTGGCGATCACGGTGCTGCTAGCCGGAGGGCACCTGCTGCTTGAGGACGTACCCGGAGTTGGTAAGACCGTGCTGGCAAAAACCCTGGCACGGGCCATGTCTGCGGATGTGCACCGCATCCAGTTCACCCCCGATATGCTGCCGAGCGATGTCACCGGTGTGGCGATCTACAACCAGCGCACCAACGAGTTTGAGTTTCAGCCCGGCCCGGTGTTCGCCAACATTGTGATCGGTGACGAAATCAACCGCGCCTCGCCCAAGACCCAGTCGGCGCTGCTGGAGTGCATGGAAGAACGGCAGGTTTCGGTCGACGGCGCCACCCACCGGCTGCCCGAACCGTTCACCGTGTTTGCCACCCAGAACCCGTCTGAAATGGAGGGCACCTACCCGCTACCTGAGGCGCAGCGCGACCGATTCATGGCGCGCGTGTCGATGGGCTACCCCAACCGCGGCGCCGAGCTCGCCATGCTCGAAGACCGCGACCGGGTCGATCCGCTCGCACAGCTCGAACCGGTGGTGAGCTCGGCGCAGATTCGCGAGGCGATTAGCCAGGTGCAAGATATTTTCGTTGCCGGCAGCGTCAAGCAGTACATCGTCGACCTGGCCCGCGCCACCCGCGAACACGAGGCAGTGCGGGTAGGCGTGAGCCCGCGCGCCACCCTGCACCTGCTGCGGGCCGGTAAAGCGGCGGCCGCGGTAGCCGGACGTAACTATGTGGTGCCCGACGATATCCGTAAGCTGCTGATTCCGGTGTTCGCGCACCGCCTAGTGCTTGGCGCCCGCGGCGGTAGGGTCGCCAGCTCGTTCGAGGACGCGGCTCGAGTGCTCGAACAGATCGCTCGGCAGGTGCCCGCCCCCACGGGAGCGTAATGGCGGTGCGGGCAGAAACCCGATTGCGCCTCACCCGCCGTGGGTGGGGGCTACTTATTGGCGGCGTGTTGCTCGCGCTAGCAGCCGACCTGTTCAATCACGAGCCGCTGCGCTATTGCGGACTGGTGCTCACCGCGGTTCCCGTGGTGGTGTATCTGCTCGGGGTGATCTTCCCACCGCGGCTCGAGACCACCCGCACCGTGTATCCCGCAACCGTCTCGGCAGGCGACCGATTGCGCGTGGTTATCGAAGTACAAAACCAGTCGGTGGTGCCGCTTCCCGCGGCAGCCTATGCCGACACCATCACCGGCGCCCAGGCCCGCTCGGTGGGTGGTGTGCTTCGGGCCATCGGCAGCCGGTGGCATCCGCGCGAAGGTCGACGTCGCAGCCGAATTGCCTACGGCCTCAGCGAACTGCGCCGGGGTATCCAAACCGTCGGCCCCCTCTATCTCGAACATATTGACGGGCTTGGGGTAACCCGCCGGGTGAGCGAACTTGGCAACGCGCAAACCATTGAGGTGTGGCCGAGCATCCGCGATGTTACGGCGCTCGAAGTTCCCGCACAGCGGGAGGGCATCGAAACCGAGGTGGCGCTCGGCCATGCCGGAGAAGCCGATGATGTGATGACCCGCGAATACCGCCGCGGCGATGCCATGCGGCGCGTGCATTGGCGTGCCACCGCGCGCGTGGGCGAGCTACATGTGCGACAAGAAGAACACCACAGTGAAACGGTCGCGCGAGTGCTGCTCGACACCGCACCGGGCGCCAGCGAAGCCGCTTTTGAACTGGCCGTTTCGGTTGCCGCATCGGTGCACAAACGGCTACACGACCTCGGCTACGACACCGAGGTGTACACCACCCATCCGTCCGACGACCTCGAGGGCGCAACGCTCGATCAAATCCGCACCCCGGCATCCGCACCACTCGATGAGGTGATGCGCCGATACATGCTGGTGCAGCCGGCCGCCAGCGATGCTGAAGCGCTACCGGCCCTACCACCGAAACAATCTCCGGTGGTGTATGTGGGGCTCGTACGTAAACACCCCGCGCCCACCGACCTGGTTGAACTTGCCGCAGGCGCCGGCAGCGCGGTAGCCGTGCTCATCCGGCAGGCAGCCCAGGTGCCCCTGGCCACCCGCGAAGCCGCCCGATTCGACCGCGCCGGCTGGCGCGTGGTCGGTATGGATGCATCCGCTCGCGATCCCTGGCAGGTACGACCATGAGCGCACTGACCATGCTGCATCCTCGCCGCAGCCCGCTGCTGCGCGACCGCGCCACCGAAGCCGCCGCCCGCGGCTCGTGGCCGCTCGTCATGACTCTGGCCGCGCTGATCGCCGCCGCAGCAGCGCTACTGACCCCCATCACCTCGTCGCCGCAGTGGCTGATACCGGCGGTATTGGGTTCGGCCGCGGTGCTGCTTGTCGCCCAATTGGTGCGCCAACTCACCGCCTCAGTTGGCTGGTCGGCGCTGGCCGCTTATGCCACGGTGCTCATCACGCTGGTGATCGCGGCGCAGCCCACATCGCCGCTGGGAGTGTTCACCGCGGTGGGCGAGCGCGTGGGCGAGTTTGTGCAGCAGTTGGCAAGCGATCTGCCACCGCTACAAGACTCACCCGCGGTGACCTTCATGGCGGTCGTACTCACACTGATCGTGACGGTGCTGGTCGATCTGTGTGCCTTCGCGCTGCGGGCACCGCTCACCGCAACCATCCCGATGCTGGTGTTCCCGGTGCTCAACCTCGCCGTTGGCCGCCCCGCAGCGCCACTAGAGGGATGGCTTGCGGTGCTGGCACTCATCCTGGTGCTGCTGTATGTTTCGGCACGCTGGGCGCGCGCCTGTGAAGACCTGGCTCGCGCCGAACTCGGCTACGCGGCCGACCGCCGAGGTGCCGGTGGGCTCGTTCCGGGTGCGGTGTCGGCGCTCGCGGCGCTCGCTGTCGGATCGCTCGTAGCGGTGATGTTGCCGCCGGCATCCGGGCTGTGGTGGGATGCGGTTGCCCCGACCACCTCGCTGGCAACCAATCGGGTCAACCCCATCATCGACCTGGGTGACGATCTGCGCCGCGGTAAACCCGTGACAATGCTCAGCTACGCCACTTCACAAACTGAGGGGACGCTGCCATATCTCTCGCTCGTTTCGCTCGGCGATTTCAGTGACGGCAGTGAGTGGCGACCGCGCGAGTTTGCCGCCGATAGCTCGCTACCCACCGAACAGCCGGTGCTGCCGCCACAGAAGCTCGAGTCGGATGGTTGGCACCGCGGCACCGAAGAGAATGTCAACATCATTCTCAAACCCGGTGTCTCGGCCTATCTGCCGCATTTCACCGCCATCGACAGCTATGCCGAAGTATCGGGTGACTATCGCCGCGATGAAACAAGCGGCGATGTGCGGCAGGTTGATGGCGAGTCACTGCAACAGTCGTATCACGTAACGACGGCGCCGCTGCGGCCAAGCGATGACGAACTGAAGTCGATTCATGCCGAGTATCCAACCGCACTCGACCCCTATCTTGAACTGCCTGATGAAGACCGGCTCCGCAATATTCGCGCCGCGATGAACGAGGTGGTCGACCCGGGCGCATCCCCGTACTCCCAGGCGCTGCAATTGCAGCAGTGGTTCACCGGCGGGGCGTTTGACTATTCTGAGCGTGCCCCCGTTTCGGGTGGCTACGACGGCACGAGCGTTGCGGTTATCGACCGTTTTCTTGAGATGCGCAGTGGCTATTGCGTGCATTTTGCCAGCTCGATGGCGGTGATGGGGCGGATGCTCGGTATCCCGACCCGCATCCAGGTGGGGTTCACCCCCGGTACGCAATCGAGCGTCAACCCGGTGGGGCAGCCGGTGTTCGAGGTGACAAGCGATAATCTGCACGCCTGGGCCGAGTTCTGGGTGCCCGGATACGGCTGGGTGCCGTTTGAAACCACACCGGCATCGGGCCTGGGAGAAATTCCGGCGCCGCAGCCTGGCGCCTCGAATGAAACCGAAACCGAGGCGAGCCCGACGGCTGCTCCGCCCACCCCCACTGCTACACCGACCCCCACTCCCACACCGACTCCGAGCGAATCGCCCACTCCCACCGAGACTCCCGAACCCGATACCGCCGACAACCGGTCGGCTCCGGGTGTCGACCTTGGTGAGTGGTGGCCGATTATCGCCAGGGCGCTGGTGATTACGGTTGTGTTTGTGCTGCTACTGCGGCTTCCGGGTTGGTTGCGCCAGCGACAGCGGCGCATTCGACTTGAACGGGTACGTTCGGGTGCGAGCGGCCCGATGGACGGTGCCGATGCTGAATTGCATGCCTCGGCTGCTGCCTGGCGCGAAATTCGAGCCACGGCAATCGATCACGGCTTTACGCTGCGCCGCGGCACGATCGGCGTTGAATGTCAGCAGCTGTTGCGGCAGCTGCAGCGCAGCGAAACGCCGCTGCCGGATGCCCAGTTGCAGCAGGTGCGTGCCGCGCTGCAGCGGTTGGGCGCAGTGTGGGATCATGCCGCTTTTGCGCAGCCAGATGCGACGGCGCGCTATCCCACCGAGGCGGATGTGCGCACGGTGTGCGAGGCGATCGCCGAGGTGTGCACACCCGAGGTGCGCCGTCGCGCTCAGCGCCGACCGGCCTCACTACGCGCGTCGAAGGCTCGTCGCCGGTCGAACGGGCGCCGCGGGCGGACGAAACGATGACCGACAAAGCTGAAACTCCGCTCGCGCTGCCCCTCAAGCGGGTGCTCGACGAGAAAGACGCGAAGCGGCTCGAGCGCGCGCTCTCGGTGCAAACCGTGGGCGAGCTGCTTGCGCATCTGCCGCGTCGCTACGCTAAGCGCGGTGAACACACCCGCATCGCCGATCTAGTGGTAGACGAATACGCCACCGTGGTGGCGACGGTGATCAGTTGCGAATCGAACCCGATGCGCAATCGGCGCGGCTCGCTCACCAAGGCGGTGATTGGCGACGGTCGAGACACGCTGCAGCTGACCTTTTTTAACCAGCCGTGGCGCGTCAACGAACTCACCCCGGGCGCCGTGGGCATGTTCAGTGGCAAAGTGGGCAGCTATGGAACGGATCTGCAGCTCACTCAGCCCGACTACCGCCTGTTAGCAGACGACGAGGATGCGGTGGCCGCGGCCGCTGATTGGGGTGCTGGGCGGCTGCTGCCGATCTATCCGGCCACCGCAAAGGTGCGCACCTGGGATATTGCCGAGCAGGTGCAGCTGGTGCTCGAGCGGGTGCCCGAACTTCCCGATCCGGTGCCCGAGCAGCTGCGCTACGAGCGTGGCGAGCTGAGTTTTGACGCGGCAGTGCGGGCGATTCACCATCCCGAGGATGAGCAGCAGCTGGCAGCTGCTCAACAGGCGCTTCGATTTACCGAGGCGCTCGAGCTGCAGACCGTGATTGCGCAGCAGCGCGCCAGCAATCACGCGCGGGTGGCAACCCGCCGAGTTCGTGCTAGTGATGGGTTGACGGCGCAATTCGACGCCGCGCTGCCGTTTGCGCTCACCGGTGATCAGCAGCGCGTGGGCGAGACTATCGCTCACGATCTGGCGGCGGATGCGCCCATGTATCGGATGCTGCAGGGTGAGGTCGGGTCGGGAAAGACGCTGGTGGCGGTGCGTGCCATGCTGCAGGTGGCCGAAAGCGGCGGACAGTCGGCGCTGCTCGCCCCCACCGAGGTGCTCGCCGGTCAGCACCTGCGGTCGATTCAACACACCCTTGGGCCCGAACTCACTCGGCAGCTGGGGGTGCGGCTGTTGACCGGCTCGTTGGGGCGGCGTGAACGGCAGCGCACGATGCTCGACCTGGTGACCGGTGACGCGAAGATTGTGGTGGGCACGCACGCACTGTTGAGTGAGGGTGTTGAGTTTGCCGACCTTGGCCTGGTGGTGGTCGACGAGCAGCACCGGTTTGGTGTGGAGCAGCGTGAGACGCTGCGTCGAAAGGGTGGTGCCGCCGAGCCGCACACGCTGGTGCTCACCGCCACGCCGATTCCGCGCACGGTGGCGATGACCGTGTTCGGTGATCTTGAGGTTTCGACGCTGCGTGAGCTGCCCGCCGGGCGCGGCACGATCGAATCGTTTGTCGTTGCCACCGGCGAGCATCCCGGTTGGTTTGGGCGGGTGTGGCAGCGAACAGCCGAAGAAATTCGGTGCGGTCGGCAAGCGTTTGTGGTGTGCCCGGCCATTGATCCTGCCGAGGTGCGTGCTGAGGCCGGTGAGGGGCGACCGATTGCCAATGTGGTGGAGGTGCTCGAATACCTGCAGCGGTTACCCGAGTTTGCCAGTATGCGGCTGGCGCCGCTGCACGGTGCGATGGATGCTGCCGAAAAAGACTTGGTGATGCGTGAGTTTGCGGCGGGAGATATTGATCTGCTGGTTGCCACCACCGTGATTGAGGTTGGGGTGAACGTGCCCAATGCGAGTGTCATGGTGGTGTTGGATGCCGACCGGTTTGGGGTGTCGCAGCTGCACCAATTGCGTGGCCGTGTTGGCCGGGGTGAACACGCTGGCTTGGCGCTGCTGGTTACCGGTGCGCCGGCTGGGACCCTCGCGCGTGAGCGTTTGGCTGCGGTGGCGGCAACGCTCGACGGGTTTGAGCTTGCCGAGCGCGACCTGGAGTTGCGCAGCGAGGGTGATGTGCTCGGCACCGCGCAGTCGGGAGGGGTGTCATCGCTGCGGCTTTTGCGGGTGACTCGCGATACCGAGATTATTGCGGCGGCACTCGCCGAGGCGGAGCGTATCGTTGCATCCGATCCGACGCTCGCGGCACATCCGGCGCTGCGGGATGCGGTGGCTCGACTTGGGTCGGGCGAGCGGGCGCATCTGCAGATGGGATAAACCGAAGCTAGAAATATGCTGGTCGCGCAATGATTCGCTGCTGCCTGTGGCGGATCGGTGAGATGATGTGATGACTGGCTTGGTCTTGCTGTCGGGGTCGTTGGAGGGAAATTGCCCAGTTCTACTACATCTAGTAGAGTTACCCACATGCTGTTGGAGCGAGGGGATCGTGCTGCAACGCGCATCTGGCGCGTGTTCGCCGCAGTGATCGCAACCGCAATGCTCGCAATCGCATTCACAATCAACGCGGTGTTACCCGCATCGGCTCACGACTGGCTGGTCGATTCTGACCCTGCCGATGGGGTCTCGCTCGACGCGGCCCCCGAGCAGGTGACAATGTCGTTTTCGGGAAATATTCTCGAGCTGGGTACCGAAGTGGCGCTACTCAACGCCGAAACCGGCGACTACATCGAGCTGCCTGAGCCACCGCATGTGGCTGAAGGTAAAGTCACGCAGCCCCTGATCAATCTCGAGCAGGGTGCGTATGTGTTGAACTGGCGCGTGGTGTCAGAAGATGGGCACCCAGTATCCGGTGCGATCCACTTTGCCATCGGCAGCGAAGTCGTCACCGACGTTCCCAGCGCAGCTGTTTCCGGTGACGATTCGGAGTCTGGCGCCGGGCCTATTATTGCCCTTGTGGTCGGTGTCGGAGCCATCATCGCGGCGGTTGTGGTGTTTGTGATCGTGCGGGCCTCGCGCCACAGCAAATCGGCCGATGGCACCCCTTCGGCCGATTCGGTGACCATCGCTCAAACGAGTGAAACCAATGAGGAGCAATCCAAATGAAACTGCCTGTGCGTGCAAATCGTGCATTCGCTATCTCTGCCGCAATTGCCGCATCCCTCGCCCTGACCGGCTGTGGTGCCCAGGAAACCGACCCCGAGAACACGGCCGCGGCCGCCGCTGTCGTCGAAGCGGGCCCCGTTAGCGTAACCGACCCCTGGATCAAAGCCGTTGATATTGACCAGACCGACCACAAGATGACCGGCGCCTTCGGCACGATTAAGAACGACACCGATGCCGAGGTCACCATCGTTGGTGCCAAGGCAGAAATCGCCGGCATGGTAGAACTGCACGAAACCGTCGTCGAAGCTGACGGTTCGAGCATGATGCAAGAGGTCGACGGTGGCTTCAAGATTCCCGCCGGCGCCATGCTCGAGCTCAAACCCGGTGACAACCACATCATGCTGATGCACCTGCACAAGTCGATCATGCCCGGCGACGAGGTGAAGGTCACCCTAGAGTTCGCTGACGGCACCACGGCCGACGTCACCTTCGAAGCCAAGGAATACACCGGCGGTAAGGAGACCTACGCGCCCGATGGGTCGATGGGGAACAACCCGCACGGTGGTATGGACCACAGCGGTCACGGCGACATGGACCATGGTGACCACGACGGCCAAGGCGATCACGACGGTCACGGCGAAATGGGTGAGGAGACTAGCCACTAAGTGACTGAACGGCAGAGAACGGATGCGCAAGCCCAGCCCAGCGCTGGGGTTCGTCGACGCGATGTGCTCGCAGGAGCTGCCGGCGTTGGTGTCGGGGCGGTTGCCACGCTCGGTGCTGCCGCCGCAGTGCGGGCGGCGACCGCCGAGTCGGCCGAGTTCGGACGCTCACGTACGATCGCCGCGGGTCGGCACCAGGCAGGCCTTGACCGGCCTAGGGCACACGCAGTATTCATCGGGGTCGATTTAGCCCCCGATGTTGACCGCGACCGCATCCGTTCACTGCTGAAAATCCTCAGCAATGATGCCCATCGATTGATGGCGGGCACCGCGCCGGTGGGCGATCAAGAACCCTCGATGGCAGAAATACCCGCTAACCTCGCCATTACTTTTGGTTTTGGTCCGGGGCTGGTTGATCGGGTTGATCCGAACCGGAAGCCCGAATGGTTAGCGCCGCTACCAAAGTTTTCGATCGACCGGCTCGAAGATCGCTGGAGTCACGGTGATCTGCTGATCCTGGTGGCGGGCGACGACCCACTCACCGTTGCGCACGCACAGCGCATGATGCTGAAAGACGTGCGTGCCTATTCAACTATTCGCTGGCAACAAACCGGCTTCCGCAACGCGCACCGCAGTCTGCCCGAAAACACCACACAGCGAAACCTGTTCGGACAGCTCGACGGCACCGTAAATGCCGCCCCCGACAGTGACGAATACGACCGCCTGATGTGGATCACTAGCGATACCGGGCCGAGCTGGCTTGTAGACGGCACCAGTTTCGTGCTGCGACGCATCCACATGAACTTGGAGACCTGGGATGAGGTTGACCTGCCGGGCCGCGAAGCTTCCGTTGGTCGTCGCCTCGACACCGGTGCGCCACTCACCGGCGTCAAAGAGCATGATGAGCCCGACTTCAACGCGCGCACTTCACTGGGGTTCACGGTGATTAACCCCATGAGCCATATTCGCCGGGCTCGCCCTGACGACCCCAATATTCGCATCGTGCGCCACACCTACAACTACGACCACCCGGTCTCGGGTGTTGGCGGTATGGGAGCCCAAGTGTCCGACTCGGGGCTGCTGTTTGGTTCGCTGCAGGCCGACCCGGTCAAACAGTTCGTGCCGATTCAGCAGCGCCTCGACGAGGGCGATCTGCTGAACACCTGGACGGTGCCGGTGGGGTCGGCAGTGTTCGCTATTCCGCCAGCAGCTACTGCCGGTGGCTTCATTGGCGACACGCTCTTTAACGCGTAGCAATAGTTGCGGCCGAAGCGTCACATCCTGGTGATATTCGGGAAATGGCAAATAGCATTGCAGCCATGAGCAAAATCGCTGTCGTTCCGGGATCATTCGATCCGATCACCCTGGGGCACCTCGACGTCATCACGCGCACCGCCAACGTGTTCGACGAGGTGCACGTGCTGGTGGTGCACAACCCCGACAAATCGGCGATGTTGCCAATTGCCCGTCGCGTCGACCTCATCGAACGCGCGATTGCGATGGGGGTGCCACGCGACAATGTCATCGTTCGTTCGTGGAGTATGGGGCTGCTAGTTGATTACTGCACCGATGTGGGCGCCAGTGTGATCGTCAAAGGCATCCGCTCGGCCGCCGATGTCGACTATGAAACACCGATGGCGATCGTAAACCGGCACCTCGGTCGCATCGAAACCATGTTCATGATGCCCAACCCGCAGCACGCCCACGTGTCAAGCTCGCTGGTGCGGCAGGTCGCCGGGCTCGGCGGAGATGTGTCACCGTATGTGCCGCCGGTGGTGGCCGAGTTCTTGCAGGGCGATAGCGACCCGAACGCGGCCTAGCCGATCGGCCACCCGTGCATCTCGGCACCGCTGCGTAGACTTGGAGCATGCCAACCTCTCCATACGTTGTAAATGTGGCCACACTGCTTGGCCGCCCCGGAGCCATGGAAGAGCTCACCCTCGATTTCGCGGTGCCCGAACGCATCGGCGAGGGGCTGCTCTACCTTGACGCCGGCACGCAACTGACGATCGAACTGCGCATCGAGATTCTCGTCGACGGCGTGCTCGCCACCGCCGAATGCGCAACCACGCTCGTGGGGGAGTGCAGTCGCTGTCTACAACCCTTGGAGCGAGAGTGGTTGGGGCAGGTTACCGAGCTGTTCGGGCTTGATGAGCAGGATGAATCGCTTGACTACTTCGTGCGCGGTGAAGAAATCGACCTCGAAGGCCCGCTGCGCGACACGCTCGTGCTCGAACTGCCCTTCCAGCCACTGTGCAAAGAAGACTGTCTCGGGCTCAACCCGAACGACGGCACACCGCTGGTTGAACCGCTGCCCGAGCCCGAAGCCGAAGTGGATCCCCGCTGGGCAAAGCTGCAGGGTCTACTCGGATCGGATGCGCTCACCGATGATCACCGCGAAAAATAGCGTTCGAGGTAGAGTCTGGGTCGCGTGCGGCGCTCATCTCGCGTAAGATTGACGGCTGTGCCGGGCGCAAATGTGTTGAAGGTGCGATTGGGATTATCGATCCGCTGATCCGCATCCGGCCGAGCGCGTGCAATGTGCACCGCGCCGCCGCAGCCCACACCTGGACGGCGAAGTTAGATAGCCGCCAGCAGCCAGACTCGGTAGTGACCGAAAATCTAGAACAGGAATCAAACAATGCCAGTGCCCAAGCGCAAGCTCAGCCGCTCAAACACCCGCTCGCGTCGTTCGCAGTGGAAGGCAACCGCCCCCACGCTCGTGAAGACCGTCGAAAACGGCAAGGTTACCTACAGCCTCCCGCACCGCGCCAAGCTCGTTGAGGATGCCGCCGGCAACCCCTCGCACTACGAGTACAAGGGCCGCAAGATCGCGGACGCCTAGTCGGTGGCCAAGCACTCAGTAACTCCCGACCCCGAGGTGGCCCCGTCAGCGAAACTGGCGGAGACACTCGGGGTCGAGTTCATTCCCGGATTGCTGCAGCAGGCACTCACCCACTCGTCGTACGGCTATGAGCACGGGGTGCCCGACTATGAGCGGCTCGAGTTCTTGGGCGACTCGGTGCTGAGTTTGGCGGTGGCAACGATGCTGTATCGCGACCATCCCGAACTCTCAGAGGGTGATCTGTCGCGACGGCACCACGCGCTGGTATCAGCGGTGTCGCTCGCCGAGATTGCTCGCGGGCTCGACCTGGGCGACTACCTCTACCTCGGTAAGAGTGAACGCATCACCGGCGGTCGCGATAAAGACTCGATTCTGGCCGATACGGTGGAAGCGATTATCGGTGCCGCCTATTTATCGTGCGGCCACGAAACGGCCGATGCGCTGGTGCTGCGGTTGGTTGCACCGTTCAAAGACGATTCCAACCGCTTCGGTGCCGCAATCGACCCGAAAACAGCACTCGAAGAGGCACTTGCCGAGCATGGTGGCGGTACGCAGCACTTTACGGTGACTGGCACCGGCCCCGACCACAATCGGGTGTTCACCGCCCAGCTCGAGGTGCGCCGTGGCGACAGCGTGGTGCTGCGCACCACCGGTGTGGCCACAACGAAGAAACAGGCCGAGCTAGCCGCAGCCCTCGACGCCTGGCACGAGGTCACCGGAACGCCGCACCGTAAGCGGTAGCTGGTATGCCCGAGCTTCCCGAAGTTGAGGTGGTGCGGTGCGGCCTGCAACGCTTCGTAACCGGTGCAACGGTGACGGCGGTTGAGGTGCTCGATGAGCGGGCGCTGAAACGGCACCGTGGCGATGCCCTCGATTTTGTTGACCGCCTTGAGGGGCAGACCCTGCTGGCACCGCGGCGGCGCGGCAAGTTTCTTTGGTTGCCGCTGGCAGATGCTGGTGCGCCCACTCGCGCGCTGATGACACATCTGGGGATGAGCGGACAGCTGCTCATCCAGCCCGTTGGCGCGCCCGATGAACGGCAGCTGTGCATTCGGTTACGGCTGGCGACAGCGGCAGGTGACAAACACGAACTGCGATTTGTTGACCAGCGCCGATTCGGATCGCTGGCAATCGACTCGCTGGACGCATCCGGCGCTCCGTCGCAGGTGGCACATATTGCCCGCGACCCGCTCGACCCAGAGTTTGATGCGGCGGAGACGGCCGCGCGATTGCGGCGCGGACGCCGGGCGATCAAGGCCGTGCTGCTCGACCAGTCGGTGCTCTCGGGCGTTGGCAATATCTATGCCGATGAGGCGCTGTGGGCGGCGCGCCTGCACTGGGCGCAGCCGGCGAATACGGTTTCGACACGCAAAGCGGGGGAGCTGCTGCGCGAAGTGCGCGCAGTGTTTGAGCGGGCGCTTGCCGAGGGCGGCACCTCGTTTGATTCGCTGTACGTGAACGTCAACGGTGAATCGGGATACTTTAGCCGCAGCCTGCACGCCTATGGTCGAGCCGGTGAACCTTGCGACCGCTGCGGGCGGTTGCTGCTGCGCGAGTCATTTGCGAACCGGTCATCGTTCCGCTGCCCGCGCTGTCAGCGGCTGCGCTGAGCTCGTTTGATTGGCTCGACCCCTCACGACCCTGGTGCTGTGACCGCTCTGATCCGAAATCTGGCCTTCTTTCTGCGCAGTATTTCGTTTACGATATTTCCATGAAGGAGAATGAGGTCACCGACCAGCAGATCCAGGCGTGGGCCGACGAAGCCGAGGCTGGCTACGACGTCGAGCTGCTAAAAAAACGTGGGCGAGGTCGTCCCGGTCGTGGGGCTGAACCCATGCAGGTCGTGGCTGTGCGTCTGACGGCGGAGGAGCTGGCTGCGCTGGATGCCATTGCCAGGGCAAGGCAGGTGTCACGGTCCGAGGCAATTCGCCAGGCCTTAGCTGCGTTCGCGGCATGAAGCTGCATCCGAGCGCTCTCAAGCACGGGCTCGAACCTGAGGACATCATCCAGGCAGCCTATTGGTCGCAGTGGATCGAACCACTCGATGATGATGACTGGCCGCACCGCGAACTTCGGCTCGGCTTCGACACGAAGTTGCGGCTGTTGGAGACCGTCGTCCTGGTCTTCGAGAGCGGTTCGGAGCTCGTGATCCACGCCATGCCTGCCTGCAAGCAGTTCTGGGACCTGTTGCCGTAGCGAACCCGCGATGGATGGGGTGTGCCCGCGCTGTCAGCGGCTGCGCTGAGCGGTAGCACAGTGCACATTTTGTTGGCCATCAGCTATTGGATGCACGGGGCTAGTCCTATTGCATGATGCAATTCGGGTGGCGGCTCACTACGCTCATGACTATGCGCACGCAAGCGAATGTTGGTCGACGGCTGCTTGGAGTCGCCGCCGTTGCCGCGTTTGTGACGGCGGTGCTTTCGGGCTGTGTGCTTGCGCCCGTGGTTTCTACCGTGCTCGAACCCGAAGAAAAACCCAGCAGCACCGCTCCGGCACAGTCTGATACCGCTCCCGCGGCAGACCGGGCACAAATGCCGAGCCCCAGTGTGAAGGCCGAACGCAACGAGCCCGATCTCGACGATGCGCCCGGTGATGCGCCAGACGGGGCGGTGCCCGATGAAGAATCGAGCACATCGCGCGATAACTCGATCTTTGGGCCGCCACGCTCAAGCCCGCCCGCGCCTCGGGTGACCGTTCGCATCGAACTGCCGCACGAGAGCTGACCACAAGCCGCGTAGCGGCACAGCTGACGAGTGCCGCCGCGCTAGGCAGCAGCGCTGCCCTCTGCAGCCGGCAGCTGCTGTGGTGCACCGAGCTGCTCGGTGATCAGCACCGCGGTGATCGCGCTCGAGAGCATGATGGTTGCGAGCACGACGATTTGAAACAGCCCTGCCTCAACCGGGCTTGCTCCGGCAAACACGGCACCGGTGAACGCCCCTGGCAGCACCACCAGACCGGTTGTTTTTGACTGGTCAATGTTTGGGGTTGAGGCGAGTCGAACTGCTTCGGCTCGAAAGCGCGAGGTGGCTATGCGCAAGGTTGCACCAAGCGCCAGCCACCCGAAAATCTCATCCCGGTGATCTGCCAGCTGTTCGCGCATCCGTTTTGCCGACAGCGTGGCAACGGTCATCGAGTTGCCGATCACGATGCCGCCAATCGCAAGCAAATACTGGGGCCCAAACTCCACTGTGCCGGTCGCAAACGCGACCAGTACCCCGGTGGCAGCACCGGTCAACATTGCGAAAAACACCGCCCGCAGCACGGTGCGGTCGAAGCCAATGCTGCGGGTGGAGGTGAGCACCGCCACCACCAACATCACCACAAGCCACCCCAGCACCCACCACACGCTCGTGATCATGAACTGCAAGATGACCACCAGTGCCGCCAGCTGGGCGGCCGCGCGCACCACCGCGATCAGCGGCGCGAAGCCGTGTCGAGCCTTTGCATGCCACAGCAGCCAGGTTGCGGCGGCCGCCATCAGGATGCAGACCGCGACAGTGCGGGTGATATTCAGCCAGTCGATCAAAGCCATCCTTCCGGGAATGTGTGCTTTCAGGCTACTGCCGGGATGCGGCCTGGTGACGCCGAAGTGCGTCGCTGCGCCGGTAAACTCAGAACAACGCATCCGTGCGGCCAGCATTGACACACATTAAGGGTTTAGGTATGCACCTCAAGAGCCTGACGCTCAAGGGGTTTAAATCGTTCGCAAAACCCACCACGCTCGAGTTCGAACCCGGCGTCACCTGTGTTGTCGGCCCGAACGGTTCGGGCAAATCAAATGTTGTGGATGCGCTCGCCTGGGTGATGGGCGAACAGGGCGCAAAAACACTGCGCGGTGGCAAAATGGAAGACGTTATTTTTGCCGGGACCGCCACCCGTGGCCCACTCGGCCGCGCCGAAGTGTCGCTGACCATCGACAATAGCGACGGTGCGCTGCCGATCGACTACACCGAGGTGACCATTCGACGCACCATGTTCCGCTCGGGCGGCAGCGAATACGCCATTAACGGTCAGCAGGTGCGTTTGCTCGACGTGCAAGAGCTGTTGAGCGATTCGGGTCTTGGCCGCGAAATGCACGTAATCGTCGGTCAGGGCCGGCTCGACAGCGTGCTGCACGCCAGCCCCGAAGAACGGCGCGGATTCATCGAAGAAGCGGCGGGCATTTTGAAACATCGCCGCCGCAAAGAAAAAACCGTGCGCAAACTCGAGGGCATGGAACAGAACCTGCAGCGGCTGCGCGATTTGGTGACCGAGGTGCGTCGCCAGCTGAAACCGCTGGGGCGCCAGGCCGAGGTGGCGCGTCGGGCGCAGGGCATCGCGGCAATTGTGCGCGATGCCAAGGCTCGGCTGATGGCCGATGAGGTGGTGACGTTGCGCGCCCAATTGCGCGATGCTAATAACACCGAGCAGGCTCGCTCGACCGAGCGTATGGTGCTGGGCGAGAAACTTGATCGCACCCTGCTGCGCATCGAACACCTGCAGGCCGCGCAGCGTGGCGACGCAGTTGATCAGGCGCGTCGGGTGGCTTTCGACCTTGAGAGCGTTCGTGAACGGTTACACAATCTGCAGCTGCTTGCCGGTCAGCGCGAGTCGATGTTGCAAACCCGCCTCGACGAGCCTGCCCTGCAGGTGACGGTGAGCGCACAGCAGCTGGATGGGGCCCACAGCGAGATCGTGCAGCTGCAGCAGCGCACAGCAGCAGCCGAACAGGCGTGGCAGCAAGCACAGCTCGACACCCAGCGAGCGCGCACCGAACTTGACGAGCTCGACCGCGAGATCGCGGCGCAATCAGCACTGCTCTCGCAGCACGATCTCAAACGCACCGAGCTGCAGGGAAAGGCGGATGCCGCTGCCGGGCGGCTCGCCGCGGTGCGCGGCGAGGTGCTGCGGGGCGAAAACATGCGCCGCTCGGCAGCTGAGCGGCTCGAAGCAGCCGAGCGTGAGCTGGCAGAAGTTGAGACGGATACCGCCGCCGGTGAGGCCGACTCGTCTGGGCTTGATGACGCCTACGAGCTGGCGCAAGATGTGGTGCGCGATGAGCAGCAGGCGGTGGATGAACTGCGCGACCAGCTGCACGAACTTGAACGCGAGCGTGACGCTCTCGATGCCCGTGCCACCGCCCTTGCGCTGGCAGCCGAGGTGAATGACGGTGCCGAGGCGCTGTTGGCCGCGCATCCGAACGGGATTGCCGGGCGGGTGAGCGACCACCTGCGCGTCACGGTTGGGTATGAAACTGCCGTTGCCGCCGCGCTGGGTGGATTTGCGGATGCGTTGCTCGCCACCGGAGCAGCACAACTGTACGCGCTCGCGGATGCTGCCAGTCAATTGGGGCAGGTGCAGCTGGTTGCCGAACTGGTCGATACCGAACGCGATGGCATTGCTGTTGAGCTCATTGACCGGCTCGAACAGGTGTTGGGTGAGCGGCCGGTGGCAGCAAGCGACAGTGTTTCGGGAGTGCCTGCGGCGAAGCGGATGCTTGCCGCCACGGTGTTCGTGACCGAGCTGCCGGATGCACAGCTGGCGGCGAGCGCGTTCAAGTTGCTGCCGGCTGCCGCGCAGATTGTCACGCTGCGCGGCGACGTGCTCACGGCATCCACTCTGATCACCTCGGGTGTGGCCGCCGATGAGGAGCCCGGCGCGAGCCGGATTGCGCTCGTGGCAGAACGCGAGCGGGCAACCGGCGAGCTGACGCAGGTGCATGCCGAGGTCGACCGCATCGCTCTGCAGCTGGCTGATCGGCGTGCGGCACTGGCGACAGCGAAAGAACGCGCCGAAGTGGCGTTGGCCGATTTGCGCGGGTTTGATGCTGAGCTCGCGAAGCGACGCGAGGCACTGAACCGGGCACGGGCCCGGGTAGAGTCAGCGCGGGGTGAGCTCGACCGAGCCGAGAAATCGTACCGGCTCGCAGCCGGGAATGTTGATGAGGCCGAGACGAAAGCTGACCAGGCGAAGCAGGCGCTTGCCATTCACGAGCAGCAGCCGCGGCCGATGCTCGATGCCTCGCGTCGCGACGAGTTTGCAAATGCCCTCGAACGCTGCCGTGAAGCGGAGGTTGAGGCGCGGCTGGCTCTCGAGACGCTGCGTGAGCGGATGCGCTCAGAACAGTTGCGGGTGACCGAGCTGCAGCGCAAACGCGAGGCCGAACAGGAAGCCGCCGACCGGGCCGCGCGCGAGCAGGTGGTGCGTCGAACCGAACTGGCCCGCACCCAGCGGGTGCTTAGGGCTATTCCGCCGCTATTGGCTTCGCTCGAGCGCAGCGTGACCGAGGCGCGTACGGGGCTTGCGGCTGCCGAGCAGGCCCGTGAAGCGCAGGATCTCGAGCTGCGTGAGCTGCGTGCTGAAGAGGCACAGCTGCGCAAGCGAGTGCAGGAAATTACCGACGATGTGCACGCACTCGAGCTGCAGATTTACGAGCGCAAGCTGCAGCTGTCGAACCTGCTCGAGCGGGCAGCCAGTGAACTATCGCTGCCGGAAGCTGTGCTGGTTGCCGAGTATGGGCCCGATCAGCCGGTGCCACTCGATGATGCGGCAGTGTCGGAGGCGGCCTCGAAGCGTGCCGCGATCAGAGCGCAGACTGAGGCAACGAAGCAGGTGGCGGCGCAGCTGGCAGCAGATGCGGCGACTATCGAGGGGAAGCCTGCGCCGAATATCGAAACCGCAGGCGATGAGACTGCCGAAGCCACCGGTGACGAGACCGCCGAAGCCGATCCCACTGAAACCGAGCCCGCTGCAGCCATCAATGTCGAGATCGAAACCGTACCGTTCGATCGTGCTGAACAGCAGGCCCGACTCAAGCGCGCCGAACGCGAAATGCAGCAGCTTGGCCGCATCAACCCGCTGGCACTCGAGGAGTTTTCGGCTTTGGAGCAGCGGCACGCCTATTTGCAAGAGCAGCTCGATGATTTGCTGCGCACCCGAGCCGACCTGATGAAAATTGTTTCGGATATCGACGCTCGGATGCAGGAAGTGTTTGCGACCGCGTTCGACGACACCCGCGAAGCGTTCCATGAGGTGTTTCCCACGCTCTTTCCTGGCGGTGCCGGCGATATCCGACTCACCGATCCCGACAATCTGCTGACTACCGGTATAGAAGTGGCGGTTCGTCCGGCGGGTAAGAAGATCGACAAGCTTTCGCTGCTTTCGGGCGGTGAGCGCTCGCTTGCCGCGGTGGCGCTGCTGGTGGCGATCTTTAAGGCTCGTCCGAGCCCTTTCTACATCATGGACGAGGTGGAGGCGGCTCTGGATGATGCCAACCTGGGGCGGTTGCTCGAGGTGTTTGCAGATCTGCGCGAGTCGAGCCAGCTGATCATCATCACCCACCAAAAACGCACTATGGAGATTGCGGATGCGCTCTACGGGGTGTCGATGCATCGTGACGGTATTTCGACCGTTGTTGGGCAACGCATCCGCGACCTTACCGAATAGTTTGACGGGTGCCACAGTGTCATGAAGCTGCGCGCGGTGGTTTCGCTGCGTCGTAGTTGACGTTTGGTAGGCTGCGAACATGTCGGTATCTGCGTTGTCGGAGAGCACTCAGAACTATCTCAAAGCAGTGTGGGGCCTGCAGGAGTGGTCGGATGCTCCGGTGACCGCGTCGATGGTTGCGGCAAGCACGGGAGTGGCGCTGTCGACCGCATCCGATGCAATTCGAAAGCTCAGCGCCCAGGGGCTGCTGGAACACACCCGGTATAGCGCGGTGGGTTTGTCGCCGGAAGGTCGCGCTCACGCGGTGGCGATGGTGCGTCGCCACCGACTGATCGAAACCTTTTTGGTGAAGGTGCTGCACTACCGCTGGGATCAGGTGCATGCAGAAGCAGACATGCTTGAGCACGCCGTATCAGATTTCATGATCGACCGGATCGATGAACTGCTCGGGCACCCGCAGCGAGACCCGCACGGCGACCCCATCCCCGCACCCGACGGCACCGTGGTCAAACCCGATGCGGTGCCGCTGACGGATATTGAAGCGGGTACGCGGGTGCGGGTGGAGCGGATCTCTGACGACGACTCAAACTTGCTGCAGTATTTCGCAGATCATGGCATCGTGTACGGCACGCTACTCGAGACGAGAGCCTCAGCCCCGTACACCGACACCATCGAGGTGGCGGTCGTGGATCACGATACGGTGCTGCCGCTTGGGCGTGCTGCAACCGACGCCGTCTGGGTGGCGCTGCTCGAATAGTGGTGTGCGAGCTGCCGACGCCGTTGCGCAATTTTTGTGCCAGCTAATGCCACCGCGAACATGAGCCCATAAAACACCGCCATACCCGCACTGGTGGCGGCATCGAGCACGTACGCGAGCCAGAAGCCAACGGCAGCACCGACTGCCGCGATCACCACGGTCAGCGTGATCATCACGGGCAATCGGGTGCTGATCAGGTAGGCCGTGGCCGGTGGCACGACCACGAGTGCAATCACAAGAATGGCACCCGCGGCATGGAACGCGGCGGTGACGGTCACCGAGACCAGGAACATGAACGCGGTGTTGATGAGCCCGCCACGAATGCCGAGCGTGTCGGCAAACTCGGGATCGAATGTCGTGACCTTGAGTTTCGGATAGAACACGGTGAGAAAAGCGGCGTTGACGAGCAGCACCGCGAGCATCACATACATATACGACGGCCCCAGCGAGACTCCACCGATGGTGAGGTGCCGGAACGCGGCGAGGTTCAGATCGCCCGCGAGCACGGTGTGGGTGTCGAGGTGCAGGTTCGCGAAATTCATGCTCACCAAAATCACCCCACCGCTGAACACGGCCGGAAAGATGAGCCCCTGCGGGGCATCCCCGGTGAGCAGCCCCGTACGCGACAGCCACTCTGCGCCAAGCACCACCAGCAGGCCCGCCAGCGCAGAGCCGACAATGAGCAGGGGAGAGTCGAAATTGCGGGTGATGAAGTAGCCGACAACGATGCCGGGGAATACCGAGTGAGCAATCGCGTCGACGAGCATCGACCCCTTGCGCAGCACCACGAAGGTACCGGGGAGCGCGCAAGCGACGGCGGTGATGACCGCGAGCAGCATAGTGCCGAGGGTGAAACTCATTGCGCGGTCCTTTCTGAAACCAGCTGCTGCTTCAGCGCCGCGCGAGCGCGGCTGCGCGCAAGGGCGCGGGTGATGATGCTGCGGCGCGGTGAAAACAGCAGCGAAATCATGAAGATCGCGAACAGTGTGAGCACGATCAGCGGCCCGGTGGGGATATTGCCCAGTGCGATCGACAGGTATGCGCCGATCCCGCTGCCCACCGCACCGAAGATGGCCGAGAGTGTCACCATGCCCGGCAAAGTGCGCGTCCATTGCCGTGCCGCGGCCGTCGGGGTGACGACGAACGCCACCATGAGCACCAGCCCGACGGCCTTAACCCCGATCACGGTGGCTATCACGATCGT
The DNA here is from genome assembly GCF_963509965.1 of uncultured Gulosibacter sp. Lineage (NCBI taxonomy): Bacteria > Bacillati > Actinomycetota > Actinomycetes > Micrococcales > Microbacteriaceae > Gulosibacter > uncultured Gulosibacter sp. Next base: position 95,086 of record NZ_CAUPDE010000003.1, on the reverse strand, counting down.
GGTGAACATGAGGGTGTCGATCGTGTGGGCTCGGAGGCCAAGCACGGTGGCGTGATCTGGGTCGAAAGTACGCAGCGCGAACTCTTTCCAGAACACGATCATCAAAATGAGGGCGAGGGCGCCGACCGTGATACTCGTGGTGAGATCAGCGATGGTGATCACCGATGCGTTGCCAAAAAGGTAGTCCTGGATGCCGCCCTTGCCGGGGAAAGCACCGTTGGCGATGATTCGCATGAGCAGCATCCCCGCGCCAAAAAAGATCGTCAGCGAAACCGCCATTGCGGTGTCGATACGGATTTTTGAGGTGCGGGTGATGTCGTTGGCGAACAGCACTGCGAGGGTGCCGATGGCGACCGCGCCGATGATCAGGGTGATCATGTTGCGGCCGTCGGCGCCGAGCACCAAAACGGCGGTCAAGAAGGCCAGTAGCGTACCGGGAAGGGCCGCGTGCGAAATCACATCGCTGATCAGCGACTGCTTGCGCAGGTAGGCAAAACTGCCGAGTGCCCCGGCAACCAGACCGATCGTCATAGTGCCGAACAGCACCATGCGGTAGGTGTGGTTATCAAAAAACTCGATCAGGCTCATGATGTGAACTCGAGGAAGGCATCGTCTTCGGCGGTGACGTCGTAGGCGGTGCGGATATTGTCTTTCGTGAACGCCCGTGCCGCCGGCCCAGAGGCAACGATGCGGCGGTTCAACAGAGTCACGTGGTCGCAGTAGTCGCGCACTGTGGCAAGGTCGTGGTGCACAATTACCACCGTCTTCCCACGGGCTCGCAACGAGTGGAGCACGTTGACGATCGCCTGCTGGCTTTTGGCATCGATACCCTGGAACGGTTCGTCCATGAAATAAAGGTCGGGTTCCTGCGCGAGGGTGCGGGCGAGAAACACTCGCTGGCGCTGTCCGCCAGAAAGCTCGCCAATTTGGCGCGCGGCAAGCTCCGGGATTCCCGTTTGCTCTAGAGCGGCCATGGCACGGGCCCGTTCGGCCTTTCCGGGGCGTCGCAGCCAGCCGAGCGAACCGTAGGTGCCCATAGTGACAACATCAAGCACCGTGGTGGGGAAGTCCCAGTCGACGCTCATTGACTGCGGCATATAACCGACCCGCTGGCGTACGCGTTCAAGTGGACTGCCGAAGAACTCGCTCGTTCCGGTGAGGGGCTTTACAAGTCCGAGCATCGCTTTGATCAGGGTTGATTTACCGGCGCCGTTGGGGCCGACAATTCCCATCACGACCCCCTGCGGTACGAGGAAATCAACGCCGCGCAGCACCGGTGCATCCCGGTAGGCGACCGACAGGTTTTGAGTCGAGCAGGCGAACTGGAGCTTTTGTTCGCCGGCAGTTGCTCGTGTCGAGATGGTGTCGGTCACTGTGCGTCGCTTCCGAGGGCGTCGGATACTGCCTGAGCGTTGTGGCGGAGCACCCCGAGGTAGGTGTCGACTCCCGGTTCTGCACCGAGGGAGTCGGCGTAGAGCTCTTCGGTCGAAATCTCGACCTCCCAGCCACGCGCACGAACTGCCTCTTGCAGGCTCTTGATGGCCTGCGGGTTCGCCTGGTTGTCTTGAAAGATCACCGGTACTTTGTTGTCGGCGATCATTTGAGCCAGCTCCGACAGTTCTCCGGCGCTGAGTGCGGCTTCGGTGGAGACAAAGTCGGTGGCATGCACCCTGAGGTTGTAGGTGTCGCCGAAATAATTAAACGCGTCGTGGCCGGTGACAAGAATTCGCGGTTCCGGCACGGTTGCCAGCAGCGACTCCACCTCGCTGGCGGTCTCAGCGATTTGCTCCTGATATGCGACAGCGTTCTTGCGGTAGAGCTCCGCATTTTCAGGGTCGATTTCGCCGAGCTTGTCGGCGACGTAACCGACGATGAGTGACCACGCTTCGGGGCTGTTCCACACGTGAGGATCGTGCAGGGCGTTGCCCTCGTCGTCGGTTTCGGGCCACGCCAGCAGTAGCTCCTGTGGGAGTTGCTCACCCACTGCGAGCTGTCGGTCGCCACGGCTTTCGAGCAGGTCGGTCATCTGCGCTTCCAAATGTAGCCCGTTCCACAGCACCAGATCGACATTTTGAATTTTTTCGATGTCTTGGGTTGAAGGTTGGTAGGTGTGGGGGTCTCCGCCGGGCCCGACCATGGTGGTGACTTCCGCGTCGGGGGCAATATTCGCGACCGCATCGGCGAGATAGCCGGTGGTTGCATACACCGTGAGGGGTGCATCGCTACCACTTGTCTGGGGACTGGCCGAGCAGCCGGTGATCAGGAGTGCGGCGGCCGCCACCGTTCCCAGGAGGGCTTTGAAACGTGAGCGAATGTGCATTGAACGTCTTTCTTGTTAGGCATAACTAAAATGTTCGACGCGTCGTAGTTAGGTAGCATAGCAGTCGTAGTGAGTTAATTGCACTAGTCGAATTCAATTGGTGCGTGGGGTGGTAACCGAGGGTGACACTGCCCACGCATACAGCACTTGTCGCTGGCGCATGACAAACTCAGAGGGTCATGACTGCATTCCTGCCCGACCTCATCCCCACGCTGAGCGATCCCGACGCCCCGTACGAAGCCGACCATGCCCTCGAGGCGTTCCTCGACTGGACCCTCGAGCGCGGTATTGAGCTGTATCCGGCGCAAGAAGAAGCCGTGATGCACCTGGCGGCGGGGTCAAATGTGGTGCTCGCAACGCCCACTGGCACCGGCAAATCGCTGGTGGCGCTCGCGGCTCACGCCTTTGCAATTGCCGCGGGCGGGCGCACCTACTACACGGCGCCCATCAAGGCACTGGTGAGCGAAAAATTTTTCAGCCTGGTTGAAACTTTCGGTGCCGAGCGGGTGGGGATGGTTACCGGCGACTCGTCGGTGAACCCGGACGCATCCATCATCTGCTGCACGGCTGAAATTCTTGCCAATCTCGCGCTGCGTGAGGGCCCGGATGCGGTGGTCGACCAGGTCGTGATGGATGAGTTTCACTACTACGGAGACGATCAGCGCGGCTGGGCCTGGCAGGTGCCGCTGCTGCTATTGCCGCGGGCACAGTTTTTGCTGATGTCAGCCACACTCGGTGATACCGAGCGGCTGCGGACCGATCTCACTCGCCGCACCGGCCGCGAAACCGGGCTGGTGGCCGGAGCCACCCGCCCGGTGCCGCTGTCGTTTTCGTATGTGCTCACTCCCGTGCATGAGACCGTCGAGAAGCTGCTCGAAGATGACGAGGCGCCCATCTACATCGTGCACTTTTCGCAGGCTGCGGCCGTTGAGCGAGCGCAGGCGCTGTCGAGTATGAAAGTTGCGACTAAACAGCAGCGCGACGAGATTGCGGCGGCGATCGGCGATTTCCGCTTCACCACCTCGTTTGGGAAATCGCTGTCGCGCTGGCTGCGGCAGGGGATCGGCGTGCACCACGCCGGGATGCTGCCGCGCTATCGACGCCTGGTGGAGGTGCTCGCGCAGCGCGGCCTGCTGCGAGTGATCTGTGGCACCGACACGCTCGGGGTGGGAATTAATGTGCCGATTCGGTCGGTGTTGATCACCGCGCTCAGCAAATTCGACGGTCAGCGGATGCGGCACCTCACCGCCCGCGAGTACCACCAGATTGCGGGGCGTGCCGGTCGCGCCGGCTATGACGATCACGGCACGGTGGTGGTGGAGGCGCCCGATCACGTGGTCGAATACGAGGCCGCAATGACCAAGGCTGCGGGTGACCCGAAAAAACAGCGGAAGATCACGCGGAAACAGCCCCCGAAGGGGTTTGTGAACTGGACCGAGCAGACTTTTGAGCGCATCACTCAGGCCGAACCCGAATCGCTCACGAGCCACCTGCAAATGACGAGCGCCATGCTCGTTAACGTTGCCGCCCGCGGTGGTGATGTGGTGGAGCACGTGCGGCAGCTGTGCTTTGACAACCACGAGCCGCCGGTGCGGCAATATGAGCTGGCACGCCGTGCGCTTGAGCTTGCCCGCACGCTGCTCGACGCGCGCATTATCGAGATTGACCGCGAGCATCCGCTGCCAAACGGCCGTCCGCAGCTGCGGCTGACTGTTGATTTGCAACCGAATTTTGCGCTCAATCAGCCGCTTTCGCCGCTGGCGATTGCGGTGCTCGAACTGCTCGATCCCGAACCCGGCCCCGGTTCGGTGGGCACCGGCAATTATGCGCTCGATGTGGTGAGTGTGATTGAGGCCACGCTCGATGATCCCCGCCCGGTGTTGATGGCGCAGCAGCACCAGGCACGCGGCGAGGCGGTGGCGGCGATGAAGGCTGACGGCGTCGACTATGACGAGCGGATGGACCGGCTCGAAGAGATCACCTGGCCGAAGCCGCTTGAAGCGCTGCTGCAGCAGGCTTATGACGATTTTGCGCAGTCGCAGCCCTGGGTGCGTGATTTTGAGTTGCAGCCAAAGTCGGTGGTGCGCGATATATACGAGCAGGGGCTGAGCTTTGCCGATTTTGTTTCGCGCTACGAGGTGGCGCGCTCAGAGGGGCTCGTGTTGCGCTATCTTTCGGATGCATACCGGGCGCTCACCCGCACCGTGCCTGAAGAGTATCGCAACGACGAGCTCAGTGACCTGATTGAATGGCTCGGTGAGCTGGTGAGGCAGATTGACTCGTCGCTGGTGGATGAGTGGGCTGATCTGGTGGCTCCGACAGCGAGTGACGATGATGAGTCGGTGGTGCCGCCCGCTCCGGCGAGCGTGGTGACGAACCAGCGGGCGTTTACGGTGCTGGTGCGTAACGCCATGTGGCGACGGGTGCAGTTGGCTGCCCATGAGCGGGATGCTGAGCTCGAGGCACTCGACCCTGAGATCGGCTGGCCGAGCGTTCTTGATGACTACTACGACGAATATGACGCGATTGAGATCGACGCTGCGGCGCGCTCACCGCAGCACTGCCGCATTGATCGGTCGCGCGAGTCGCAGGGCTATTGGGATGTGGAGCAGACGATTGTCGATCCCGAAGGCGACCTTGCCTGGCGTATCCGCGCCACAGTTGACCTGGCTGCGTCGGCCGAAGCCGGCGAAGCGGTAGTTACGGTGACTGCCGTTGTCCGGCTCTGATTTGCCCTGAAACGGTGGCAGAAGCTGCCAGTTAATGGTGCATCCCTCGGAAAAGAGTTCAGCAATTAGTCGCTGAATTTGCAGCGAGCGGGCTTTCATTTCGTGCGCATCGGCCCCAGAAGTTGTGTTGCGGCTCTCGGCAGCCTGCTCTGTGGGTGCAGGCGGCATCAGTGGTTCTGTCGCTCGTGTAGAGTAATGCAAACCGTTATCATTAGCTATTGCGGTGGGCTGAAGCCGCCGCTGGAAAGGCATGACATGACTCGCACACTGCGTGCGCGCGCTGCCGCAATGCTCGGTGCAACAACGCTTGTTGCCGCATCGCTGCTCGGTGGCGTATCCGCGATGGCAGACGCTGCGCCGCTGCAGCTCGATCAAGGGCATATTGACCTGTTCAACCTGCATCTCAAGGACGACGGCAACGCCGGACTCAACCTCAAAGAAGACGTAACCGGGCAGCACGTTCCGCACGAACCCGGCGATTTTGTACTTTTTGTCAAAGCGGATTCACTGGTGCAAAACCTTCCGGCCCAGGCGATCCCGCAATCAGTGCCCAGCGACGCGGCCTACTACCTCCCCATCACCCAGGACCACAACCTGGTCTGGCCGGGCTGGGATAGTCTGCAGCTACAACCGAAATACGGGGCAAACCTCAAGGCCGATATCAACATCAAGAGTGTTGACGGTCCCGGTGAAATTTCGATCTGGAGCAGCGGTGCCTGGGGTGGCGTTACGCCCCTCATGAAAGACGGTGACTACACCTTCCCCGGAACGATCCAGCAGGATATGGCCGCGCACGTGCACGCCAACTGGGCCTTTTCGAAGCCGGGAACCTACAAGCTCGTGGTGCAGGCAACAGTAACGAGCGAAGACGGCAAGCTCACCTCCACCACCGAAGAAGAGACCTACACCATCGTCGTCCAGTCCGCCCCCGAATCGGTAACGGTTACCGGTGCCGAAAAGCCGGTGACAGTTGGCGATAACGTCACACTTTCGGCCGCAAAGTCGCCCGAAGATGCCGGATTTGAAACCTACACGTGGGAGTCGCGCGAGGTATCCGGTAGCGAGCGTGCCGCAGGTGATTGGAAAGTCGCTGGCGAGGGCGCATCGATCTCGGTGCCGGCCAAGGCCGGTGTTGAATACCGGGTTTCGGTCACCGGCGGCAAAGACTACGGCAACAACGCTGCACCGGTTTCGGTGACTTCGGAACCCGTGTCGATTCAAGTCACTGAAGATCCCACCGAAACGCCGCAGCCCACCGCGGAACCTACCGCTGAGCCAACGGTCGAGCCAACGGCCGAGCCAACTGAAGAACCGACCGGTACGCCCGAGCCAACGGCCGAGCCAACCAACACACCGGAACCGGCCGAAAGCGCACCGGCAACCGGTGGCCCCACCGCATCCGTCACCTCGGCACCCGGAAACACCGATGACGAGAACGGCGGCTCGGAGGGCAACGGCCCCGGCCAGCAACCTCCCGCGGGCGCAGGCGGCAATAACAGCGCCGGCGCCGACCAGAACGGTGCCGGGAACCAGGCCGGCAACGGTCAGGCCGCCGCTGGTGGTGCCACCAGCACTCCGGGCGCCAAGACCGGCGGCAACCATCTAGCCGCCACCGGCGCCGAACCGATGCTGCCGATTGCATTCGGCGCACTCGTTCTGGGCGCCGCCGGTGTCGCGCTGCTGCGCCGCACCATGCGTGCCGAGTAGCACTCCCTGATCCGAAGCGGTGTTGGCCAGGGAACCTCCCCGGCCAACACCGCCGAACCGGTCAACCATCAGCCCACAAGCATTTCCGTAATCCGAGCGAAAAACCTGACTTGAATCGACGACTCGTTGCTGCCACCGCGCTCACACTCACCACCGCCCTGCTCGGTGGCTGTGCCGCCATTCCCGAAGCTGCCAGCTCGCGCGACCGCATTCAGGTGGTCACCACCACCGGCATCCTGGCAGATCTGGTGCGCAACGTCGCCGGCGACCAGGCAGATGTGGTGCAGCTGGTACCCGACGGCGCCGACCCGCACAGCTACGAACCCACGCTGCGCGATGTGCGCGACGTCGTGTATTCCGACCTCGCATTCACCAATTACCTCATGCTCGAAGAGCAGCGAGTAATCAGCACCATCGACGCCAACCTCCCCGAACACGCCGTGCAGGTGTCACTCGCCGAAGAAGCGGTCAAATATGCCGCCGAAGTGATTCCCCTGGTTGAGGATGTGTCACTCGACTCAATCTGGCTCGGCTTTCGTGCTTCGGGCGGCGAATTCGTCGACGGAATCGACCGTTCATCAAAGGTTGAGCTTTCGACCACCGGAGCGCGGGGGCCCGGCGCGCTCCACGCCTATCTCACCGGCAGCTTCGGCGACGTTGAACGCTATTTCGATTCGAGCGACGGGGCCGACCCCTACACCGACAGGGTCACGCTGCCCGCTGACGCCCACACACATTTGAGCTGGACCTTCACCGCACCCGGCTACTACGAGCTCGACCTCAAGGGCGAGCTGCGCAAAGCCCCGACCGATGACCAGCCAGAACCGGTCGCCACCGGGACACTCGTGTTCGCGGTTGGAGTTGACCCCTACTCGGCACCGAACCGGCCCGGCGCGACCGTGCTGGATGCCGGCCACGCCGATATTGACGTCAGTCTCGAAAATCGTGAGCTGCGGCTGCTCGTCGACCGGGAGACAAACCGCGACTACTACGGCATCGAAAATGTCGTGATCGCGGTGCCAAACAGCACCCTCGTGTCCATCCCAGCCGATCCCGGCTACCGGTTTCTCGGGCACGCCGGCAGTGAAGTATTCCAGCTGCCACAGGCCGTGCTCGGCAAACATGTGCACGGCGAAATTGACCCGCACCTCTGGCATGACGTCAGCAATGTGATTGCCTACGTGCAGATCATCCGCGACAAACTCATTGAGATCGACCCGGCGAACGCATCCGCCTACGCGCGCAACGCCGCCGCCTACATCAAAGAACTCGAAGCACTCGACGATGAAATGCGCAGCTCAATCGAGCAGATTCCCGAGAGTCGCCGCACCCTCATCACCACCCACGACTCGTTTGCCTATCTCGCCAAGGCCTACGAACTGCGCGTTGCCGGCTTTGTTACTCCGAACCCGGCGACCGAGCCCAGTTTGATCGAACGCCGACGCCTGGGCGAAACCATCGAAAACCTGCACGTTCCGGCAGTTTTCCTCGAACCGAATCTGGCGCAGCGGTCGTCGACGCTCAACGAAATCGCCAAAGAAAAGGGCGTGCGAGTCTGTCCGATTCTCGGTGACTCGTTCATCCCCGAAGCCAATACCTACATCAAACTCATGCGCTTCAACGCGCATTCGCTCGTCGATTGTTTGGGGGAGTGATGCCGACCCTGTTCGCACTACGCAACCGAACCGACCTCCGAGAAAGGAAGCCCATGCGACGCTCGCTCGCAGTACTCGCAACAACTGCCACCGCGCTGCTGTGCGCCGCGGCGCTGGTAGCCCCACCAAGCAGTGCCTCAGCAACGACACTGGCAGCGAATGATGACTCGAACGGCGACGACTCGGGTCTGACCCAGGTGATTGACCCAAACCAGGAACAGGGCACCGGCCAGGTGGTCATCGACGCTGGGCACGTCGACATTGGTCCCACACTCAACACTGGTCAGTGGCGAGTGCAGCTGCACGACGACACCAGCGTTCCCCGCTATTGGCGGATGCCTGCCGATGTGGTGCTCAAAGTGAACGAAGCATCGAAACTCACGGTTCCCGACAACGAGCAGTATCGCTTCCTCGGCGTCGACCCCGGCACCGAAGTGTATGTGGTGCCGCAAACTCAGCACCCCGACGTGGTGTGGTTGGGATGGAACACACAAGAACCCGGCGTGCTTGAAAATCTTGATCTCGGCGCCACCCTCGAAATCGTCGCTGTTGACGGGCCGGGGCAGCTGGTGGTGTACCTGCAAAACGGCAACTTTGGTGAACCGCAGCAGCTGTACTCCACCTATGACCAGCTGCCGCAGCAGGCCTGGATCGAGTCGAACACACACACTCACGCCAACTGGGTGTTTACTGAACCCGGCGTGTATGCCGTAGAGGTGGCATTTAGTGCGGCGCTGCGCGACGGCAGCGAGGTGCGCGCCACCGACACCCTGCGTTTTGCAGTTGGTGAAAACGCTGATATCGATGCGGCCTTCGCAGCCCAAGCCCCCGAAGCGTCCGAGGCTGCACAGCCGGCTGCCACTGAACCGCAGGCGACGAGTTCCGACAGCGGCCTGGGTGGCGTGATCTGGATCGTGGCTGGGGTTGTTGGTGCCGTAGCGGTAATCGCATTCATCATCATCACCGTGGCAACGGCACGCACCAAGCGTCGCGTGGCGACAGCCCGCGCAAAACAAGCGGCGCAAGAGCGTGACGCAGCCACCGCACCTGAGAGCGAGGCAACCGAATGACGGCGCTCGAAGTCACCGATCTTGCGGTGCGGCTCGGCGGTCGCCAGGTGCTGCGAGACCTGAACCTGTCGATCGATCGCGGCGAGTTTGTCGGGCTGATTGGCCCCAATGGTGCCGGCAAGACCACACTGTTGCGCAGCATCCTTGGTCTGCAAAAAACCGAGCGGGGAAGTGCCCGTGTGAGCGGCGGGCGGCCCGGCTATGTGCCGCAGCGGCATGAATTTGCCTGGGATTTTCCGATCACGGTCGAAGATGTGGTGATGTCGGGATTGGTGCGCAAAATCGGCTGGTTGCGCGGCCCGACCGTGCGCCACTTCGAGGCGGTGATGGATGCGCTCATCCGCGTCGAACTCGATCATCTGGCGCGACGCCCGGTGGCCGAGCTATCGGGCGGGCAGCGCCAGCGCGTGCTCGTAGCGCGTGCCCTCGCACTGAACCCGTCGGTGCTGCTGCTCGACGAGCCGTTCACCGGCCTCGATTTGCCCACCCAAGAACTGCTGTCAAAACTCTTTGCCCGGCTGGCCGAAGAGGGCCACGCGGTGCTGATGACCACGCACGATTTGATCGGCGCGATGCATGACTGTTCGCGACTGTGCCTGCTGAATCGCACGATCATTGCCGACGGTGCCCCGCGCGAACTGGGTGACCCGGCGGTGTGGCAGCGGGCATTCGGGGTGGGCGACGAGCATCCACTGCTCACCGCGCTCACGGCGGTCGCCGCCAAGCTCGCCGAGACCGAGGCGACTGAGGCGACCGACGCCGGCGCTCATAACCGAGCCGATCAGGCCACCGGCCAAGCCGCGGTAGGCGCAATGCAGAAGGCAGGTGCCGGTACATGCTGAGCCCAATTGAATTCATCCAAGACCTGTTCAACCCCGACCTGGGATTTTTGATGAAGGCGCTCGTGATGGCGGTGTGTTCGAGCATCGTCTGCGGGGTGATCGGCACTTTCGTGGTGCTGCGCGGGATGGCGTTCATCGGTGATGCTGTGGCGCACGCGGTTTTCCCGGGCCTGGCGATTGCCTTTCTTATTCAGGGCAACCTGGTGCTGGGTGGCGCGATTGCCGGTGTGGTCACCGCAATGCTCGTGGCGCTGCTCTCTCAGAACCGGCGGCTAAAAGAGGACGGCGTGATCGGTGTGCTCTTTGTTGCCACCTTCGCGCTGGGTATCGTCATCATCAGTTTCGCCCCCGGATATGCCGGATCGCTCACGCAGTTCCTTTTTGGTTCGATCACCGGTATTCCCGACGAGGATGTATTGACCGTGATTTTGACCGGGCTGGCGCTGCTCATCGTGGTGAGTGCCTTCCGTAAAGAACTGGTGGCGGTGAGCCTCGACCGCGAAACGGCGCGGGCGAGTGGCCTGCCGGTGGCGATGCTCGACCTCGGGCTCTACATTGCGGTCGCGCTCGCCGTGGTGATCTCGATTCAAACGATCGGCAACATCCTCGTGCTGGCGCTGCTGGTAACCCCGGCCGCAACAGCGCGACTGCTGACCGACCGGCTCGGGCACATGATGATCCTCGCCCCGGTGCTCGGAATGAGCGCCGCGGTAATTGGCCTCTACCTTTCGTGGAGCATCGATGCGGGGCTCCCCACCGGCGGCACCATCGTGCTCGTGAGCACCGCGGGCTTCCTGCTCGCGTGGCTGTTTGCACCCAAACACGGTCAGTTCGCACGCCGCCGCGAAGTTGCCGAAGAAGCTCGCACTCAACCGCAATTGGAGGTGGCGTCGTGAAACGCCGAACCTCAGTGCTGAAACGGATCACCGCAGCCGCAATTGGGTTGGCGCTGACATCCGCGACGCTTATCGCCGCACCCCTGGCGCAGCTGCCGAGCGCCACTGCTGCCGAGACGACTGCTACCGAGATGACTGCTACTGAGTCAGGGGCACCAACCGCCCCGGTCACGCTGGAGCGCCGGATCATCGAAAACGTGCACACCGACACGGTTTCGGTGTTCGTTGACAACGGCAAACTCGTGCTCGGTTCGAAAGCCGATATCAACGGCCCCGGCTACCGCATCGATACCGACAGCACGCTCTTCCATCTCGAAGCGGCATCGCACACCACGACCGCCAAGACCCCAGAATTTTTGCGCCGCCTTGGCAGCGACATGTGGCTGGCGCCCCAGACCCAAGACCCGGCACTGATTTGGCCGGGGTTCAGCACCGAACACGACCCGCTCGTGAACGCTGCCGATGACGGCAAAGTGAGCCTCGAGCTGATAAACACCAAGGGTCCCGGTCGCGTCGAGCTGTTCCTATCGGGCGGCTTCGGCGAGCTCAATCGGATATTTTCATCGACCGACAAGCTGCCGGCGTGGAGCATGGGGATGCGCCAGCACACGCATATGAACTGGGCATTTGGAGCACAGGGCCGCTACGAACTCACCTTCCGGGCCACGGCAAAAATTAACGGTAAAAACCAAACCGCCGAACGCACCTACTCGTTCTATGTCGGGCCGAAAAACAAGATGACCTCGGGCACCGGGATGCTCGTGGCCGCTGATCGCGGCAAGCTCGCACCTGGCGAATCGCTGCAGCTGCGCGCCGAATTCGATCCGGCGAGCGCTCGCGGCTGGGTTGAATACGGTGACGCAGCAACCGGTCAGGTGCTCGGTGTCGCCGAAGTAAAAAATGGCGTGGCGCGTCTGGCGACCAGCGCACTCAACCCGGGCCAGCACGAGATCACCGCCCGGTTCATCCCGCAGTGGGCGGATGAATACGAGCCGGTTGTGCTCAAGGCCGGCAGCGGATTGCCAATTCAGGTGACCGGTGACGTTATCGAGCGACCCGAGCAACAGGATGGCACACCGGTGCCGGATGCATCGCTCACCGATGCCAATCGCGGTCAGGTGGTGCGCATCCCGAAATCTGCAAAAACAGTCGACCAGCACGCCACCGTTACTGCCTCGGCACGTCAGGCTGCGGGCCAGTGGGTGTCGGTTTGGCAGCACACCGCACAGGGCCAGCAGTGGCTTGGCTGGGTGCAGGTGGGTGCCGACGGTAGCCTCACGGTACGAGTGGCCGATGCAAAACCCGGCGCGGCCAAGCTGGTGCTGAAGTTGACCAGCGGTGAATTGCTTGGCTGGGATGCGTTCACCATTCGTCAGCTTGATGTCACCCCTGGCGAAGTACCGCAGCCGCCCCGTGGTGGGCCGAATAGCCATGGTGGGCGCGATAGCGGCCAGCAACCGAGCCAAAAACCCGAATCGGCCACGCAAACCTGCGAACCGTCTCTCGTGCTCGACACCGGCCACGTTGACGCATTCAACGTCAGCGTCAGCACTGGTGGTCAGGCCGTGCTGCAGTTGAAAGAGGACGTCACCGGCTCACACGTGCTGCACGAAGCCGAAGACGTGCTGCTGCGCGTAAACCAGTCGGCCTACGAGGGCAATATTCCAGCGTCGTTGCCCGGCTCGCCCTCGGGATATGTGCTGCCCCTCGCGCAGCGATCAGATTTGGTTTGGCCGGGATGGGACACCAACCGCACCACCGGTAGCGGCTACACCGACGTCACCATCAACATTCACAGTGTTGAGGGGCCCGGCAGCGTGCATCTCTACTCGATGGGTTCATTCGGCGATCTCAAACCGCTGCTCGATGGTGGCAGCACGCGCCTCCCTGGTAGCCTGCGCGAACCGAAACCGGCGCACACGCACGCCCAGTGGGTATTTTCAGAAGCCGGCATCTACGTGCTCACCGTGAGCGCTACCGCAACAAACCCTAGTAACGGCCAGAGCGCCACGACTGCCATCCATCGCTATGTGTTCCAGGTTGGCGATGTGCCGCTGGGGGATGTGTTTTGCAAGGTGACTGCATCCGCCGATTCGCGAGCAGCATCGGCAGCAGTCAACGACAGCATCAACGAACAAGAAACCAAAGCTGCCGAAGCGGCCAAGCAGGCCAAGGCAAAGGAAAAAGAAAAAGCCCGCCAGCGCGCTGCCGAGGCAGTGACGGCCGCCGAAGCCGACAGCGAACATGCCAGCGATGCTGCGGCAGCGGTCACCGACCCCGAACGCGAGCGACTGCTGCTGTGGGCCGCTATCGGTGGCGGTGCACTCGCAATTGGCGGTATCGGCTACGGCACCCTCTGGTATCTGCGACGGCTGCGAGGCGTTGAATAGTGGTGAGGCAGTGAGCCGGTTGAACTCAACTAACGCAGGCGCCCAGTCGCAGCTGGAAGCGGCGGTCGCATTTGATGACGATCCGCTGCTGTCGGGCGCTCCCGGTCCCAAAGCTCGTCGCCAACGCTCAGCGCAGCGTGGCGGTAGCGCTAAAAAAGCGGCTGGCTACGGACCGTTGCTGGTGGCCGCCGGGATGGTTTTGGCCGGGGTGACCGTGATCGGTGCGGTGGCGCTGCCGCTGTTTGATAGCACGGTGCCAACGGGGCCTGCCGGAGCGGTGGCAGGCCCGACCCAAACGCCGAGCCCGGCGCCGGTTGCGCCAACCGCGATCGAAGCCCCGACCGAAACCGAGATCAACACCAAATCCAAATCAATTGCGCTATTGGCCGACTCACAATGGGTGCGGCACACCGCAAAAACAACCGGTATTCCGCCGCGGGCGCTCGCGGCATATTCCGGCGCGGCAATCAGAGTGCGACAAGAGCTGCCCGAGTGTGGGCTGGGCTGGAACACCCTCGCTGGAATCGGGTGGGTCGAGTCGGAACACGGCACACTGCACGGTGGCCATATCGCCGGTAATGGCGAGACGAAGCCACCGATTTACGGTGTGCCGCTGAGTGGAGAGCACGGCACCGAGCAGCTGGCCGACACCGACGGCGGTGCGCTTGACGGCGACGGGCAGTGGGATCGCGCCGTGGGGCCGCTGCAATTCGTGCCGGATACCTGGGCACAGTGGGGCGCCGACGGGAATGGCGATGGTGTGCGCGACCCGCAGCAGCTCGATGATGCCGCGCTCGCGGCGGCACGGTATCTGTGCCACGTGGGTGGGGATCTCACCGTGCCTGAAAACTGGATCGCCGCGGTGGGCGCCTATAACTCGCCGGTTGACTACATCAACCGCGTTGCCGCCGCCTCGAATGTGTACGGGCAGCACTAGGGTGGTCTCCAACAGTGTCGGCCCGAGGCCGAGTGGCTCCGGCTACTCGGCCTCGGCGCTTGCTTCGGCCTGCTGCTCTTCGTGGCTGGCGTAGATGAACGAGGTGACGGTGGCGATGATGAGGGTGCCGAAAATGAAGATCAGCGAGAACCAGGTGGGGATCTCGGGCACCCACTTGACCGGTTGCCCACCATTGATGAACGGCAGCTCGTTGACGTGCAGGGCATGGAACACCAGCTTCACGCCGATAAAGCCGAGGATGAACGCCAGCCCCAGGTCGAGAAAGCGAAGTTTTTCGAGCAGCCCGTCAATGAGGAAGTACAGCTGGCGCAGCCCCAGCAGCGCCAGCGCGTTCGCCATGAACACCAGGTAGGGCTCCTGCGTGATACCGAAAATCGCGGGAATCGAGTCGAGCGCGAACAGCAGGTCGGTGAACCCCAGCGCCACCACAACGAGCACGAGCGGGGTGACCATCTTCTTACCGTTTTCAACAATGGTCCACTTGTCGCCGTCATAGTGTTCGCTCGCGGGAATGAGCTTCTTCAGCTGTGTCACCCAGCCCGGCATCTCGGGATCGGAATCATCGAACGATTCGATGAACTGGCGCACCGCCATGAACAACAACCAGGCACCGAAGATGTAGAACACCCACGACAGCTGATCAAGCACCCAGGCACCCGCGAGGATGAACGCGGTGCGCATCACCAGCGCCATGGCGATACCGATGAGCAGGGCTTTCTGCTGCGCGATTTTTGGCACCTTGAAGCTCGTCATGAGCAGCAGGAAGACAAACAGATTGTCAACCGAGAGTGCCTTTTCGGTGGCGTAGCCGGCGATGAAGTCACCGGCGTGGTTCCAATCCCACTGCCAGGCCACGAGGAACATGAACACGAGGGCCATGCCGATGTAGAACAACGACCACAGGCCGGCTTCTTTCATCGACGGCACATGAGCGTGCCGCACGTGCGAATAAAAATCGAAGAAGAAAAAACCGACGACCACGGCGACACTGATCGCCCAGATCCAAATTTCTACGTGGTTCACACAGCCTCCAGGGTCGTCGCACTACCTGAAGGTCTCTTCCACCGTCATCACGGTCGAAACGCCCGGGGCTCCAGCCTTGAAACCCGTGATGACGAGCGCATCGCGTTCGGGAATACTCCCCTTCTCGAAGCCTAAGGTTACACGTTCGTCGGTTCGACACCATCGGGAGTTTCGGTGGGCGCCACCTGCGTGGGGTGCAACACCGGATAGCCGTTGGCGGTCACCACCGCGAACCCGTGCGGCGTCGTGGGGTTGGTTTCAAGCACCGAGAAGCCGAGATTGGTGATGTGCGGGGCGGGGAAAGGGAGCAGTGTGTCGAGCACCAGGCGCACAACCGAACCGTGGCTGATGACCAGCGCATCCTCATCGGGGTGCTCACTGGCGAGCGCTTGTAGCCGGGGGAGCACGCGATCAACCACGGCCGATTTTGGTTCGATGCTCGGGTGGTCGAGCGGGCGGCGGCTACCGTCCTCGTAGTAGACACTCAGCCCCTCAAGCTCACCGAATGAGCGCTCGATAAACTCATCGACCGCGACCGGATGCGGCAGCCCGGCTTCGCGGGCGATGAGTTCGGCGGTGGTGCGGGTGCGCACCAGTGGCGAGCAGTACAGCCGCTTCCAATTTGTGTGTTGCAGCAGCCGCCCGGCCTCGCGCGCCTGCTCCATGCCGCGCTCATTGAGTGCGATATCGGTGGTGCCCTGCAAGCGAGACTGCGCGTTCCAATCGGTTTCGCCGTGACGTATCAGTCCGATTCGCATGCTGCTCCCATTCGAAAAATCTGGTGTCTGTCTATCTTGGCATTGAATCCCCACCGCGGCACTCGCCGGTCGCGTAACCTGGCTGCATGGCTGAAGGAAATCGTTGGTCACTCGGTGGCGCACTCCGTAATCTCTTTGTTCGTTCCACCATCGACGAGTCGACGTGGGAAGATCTCGAGGATGCGCTGCTCACTGCCGACTTCGGGCCGGTGATCACCGACGAGATCATCGAACAGCTGCGAGATGACGTTGCCCGCTACCAGACCACCGATCCCGCCGATCTGAAACGGATGCTGCGCGACCTCATCGAAGAGCGGCTTAGCAAGTTCGACACCACGCTCAATCTTTCGGCCCGACCGGCGGTGTCGATCGTCGTTGGCGTTAACGGTGTTGGGAAGACCACCACTATCGGTAAGTTCGCGCGGTTCTTGCGCAACTATGGTCGCACCGTCGTGCTCGGTGCTGCCGACACTTTCCGGGCAGCAGCCGTTGAACAGCTCGACACCTGGGCGATGCGGGCGGATGTGCGAATCGTGCGCCCGCAGCAATTTGGGCAAGACCCGGCCTCGGTGGCCTACCAGACGGTTGAAACCGCGGTACGTGAGGGTATCGAAATGGTCATCATTGATACTGCCGGACGGCTACAAACCAAGGCCGGGCTGATGGATGAGCTCACAAAGATTCACCGCGTGGTTGAAAAGATCACTCCCGTGAGCGAGGTGCTGCTGGTGCTTGATGCCACCACCGGGCAAAACGGTGTGTCGCAGGCCGAAGCCTTTATTGAGCATGCGGGTGTCACCGGTCTGGTGCTCACCAAACTTGACGGTTCGGCCAAGGGCGGGTTTGTGCTCTCGGTGCAGGAGCGCACCGGGCTGCCCATCAAACTCATCGGCACCGGCGAGGGTATTGACGACCTGAGTGGTTTCACCCCGCACGTGTTCGCCGAAAAGCTCGTCGGCGACGCCTAACGGCCTGCTGCATCCGATCGTTGCCGGATGCGGAAACCAGATCGGGTGCGGGTAGACAGTCGCTGTCTTACTCGCACCCGATCATTTTGGTTGTAGCGCTACCGCTTGTGGCGCTGCTTTCGCTGCTCGCGATTCGCAGTGCGGATAGCGCGGGTCTCGGTTGACACCTCGCCGTCGGTTGCTGCCTGCCCGACGCTGGCTGCCGGCTGGTTGCGCTGCACGGTGCGCAGCAGACGGGTTTCGGGCTTTTGACCGAGTTTGCCGATCTTCTGCAAGTTGCGGCGGGCAACCGGCCAGAACACCACGAGCACCGCCACCGAGATAAGTGTCGACCACACCTGGATGCGGGTGTCGGGCAGAATGATCATGATCACAACCACGCCGATCACCCCGATGATGGTGAGGATCGCTAGCCACGGGTGCAGCCACATCTTGAGCTCGAGACGGTCGACCTCCTCCCTGGTCATCTGCTGGCGCATCCGAATTTGAGTGAGGGCGATGAACGCGTACACCAGCAGCGCCACCAAACCGGCCGAGTTCATAATGAACGTGAAAATACCGCTGTCGGGCAGCAGGAAGTTGATGAGCACGGCGGCGTAACCGCCGATGGTGGAGGCGAGCACCGCCATCACCGGCACACCGTTGCCGGCACGCTTGCCGATGAACTTCGGTGCCAGACCCTCGTCACTGATTGCCGCGAACATCCTCGAAGCCGAGTAGATACCCGAGTTCAGCACCGAGAACACCGCGGTTAGCAGCACAGCACTCATGATGACCTCGGCTGCGTTGGCTGCACCAGGCCCGAAGAACGGCGCGAAGATCTGACCGAACACATAGGCAAACGGGCTGATTTCGTTGGGATCGGGCAGCTGGTTCCAGGGCACTATCGCCAGGATGAGCGTCACACCCCCGATGAAAAACAGCATGATTCGCCACACGACGGCGTTGGTGGCGCGGGTGACGCCCTTCTTGGGGTCTTCTGATTCGGCGGCAGCCATCACGGCGATCTCGGTACCGAAGTACGAGAAGATCACCAGTGCCACACCCGAGATAACGGCCCACCAGCCGTAGGGAGCAAAACCCCCCTCAGCGTTGACGATATTGCCGAACGAGAAGCTGGCTCCCGGCCACAGGCCAAAGGCAAACAGTAGGCCGAGGGTGAGGAACACCACGATCGTGGCCACCTTGACGCTCGCCAGCCAAAACTCAATCTCACCGAATGACCGCACCGAAACCAGGTTGGCGATCGTGAAGATGAGCATCACGGCGATTGAGAACACCCAGTCGGGAATCATCGGGAACCAGCCGTGCAGCGTTGCACCACCAACCACCGCCTCGAAGGCGATCACGCCCACCCAGAAATACCAGTAGAGCCAGCCGATCAGGTAGCCGGCCCACTCACCGAGCCCGCGGCGGGCATACTCCATAAACGAACCGACGGCTGGGGAGGCGACGGCCATCTCGCCGAGCATCCGCATCACCAGAATGACCAGCAAACCGCCGATACCGTACGAGATCAGGGCGGCGGGGCCAACCGAGCGGATGACGTTACCGGAGCCGACAAACAGGCTGGCGCCGATAATGCCGCCGAGGGTGATCATCGTCACGTGGCGGTTGCTGAGTTTTTTAGCGTTTTCGGCCGCCGCGGCAGCGGGTTGAGCCGAACCCTTGGGTGAATCCTTCGACATTGCGTAACTCTCCAAGAATGCGCAGAGCGCCGTGAACGCGGCGGGGTGAGTTTGGCTCACCGTGCCGCAGGGGTGGTCCTCATTTCGTGGGCAACCTTGTCGCAGACTGAATAGGGGAGGGCCGCAGTAAACAGTACGCCTGACCGCAGCCCGAACCAAGCGCAATTGCGGATTCGTACAAAAGATTTACGAAAATCGGTGACACGCGACCCTATTTGGTTCGAAGTGAGGCCCAGCTAGGCCGAAGTGGCGTGCTGTTTATTCGAACCAAACCGTTTCTAACGTCACGGCCTCGGCAGCAGGGGGCTGACGCTTTGCCAGCGCCACATACGACTGTGCGTGGGGAATGAATCGTGCGCGCTCGTCGGCGGTGAGTTCGCGACGCACTTTGGCAGGCACACCGGCGGCGAGCATCCCGTCGCCCACCTCGGCGCCCTCAAGCAGCACCGCACCGGCGGCAATTAACGATTGCGCCCCAACGCGTGAGCGGCTCAACAGTGCTGCGCGCATCCCCACCAGCGTGCCATCGGCCACGGTGGTGCCGTGCAGCATCGCCGCATGCCCGACAATGACGCCATCACCAAGCACACAGGGCGCGTTGGCATCCACATGCACCACGGTGCCGTCCTGCACATTGGTGCCGGCACCGATGCGGATACTGCCCGAGTCGCCGCGCAGCACACAACCATAAAAGATGCTCGAATCGGGGCCGATCTCAACATCACCAATAATGGTCGCGTTCGGGGCGATCCAGGCGCTGCGGTGGATGCGCGGAAGCTTACCTTCAAAGGGCAGGATGAGCGGTTGGGCAACATGTGCTGGAACAGTCATGCTGTTGAGTTTGGCATGACCGGCTGATGAGCTGAGTGCCCGCTGCGCATGCGAGCATGAAGTGGGTAGAATCGGGTCATTATGGCCATGTTCGGGAATCTCTCTGACCGTCTCGTTGAAGCCCTCGGCAATCTGCGCTCGAAGGGCAAGCTCACGGCAGCCGATGTTGACGGTACCGTTCGTGAAATTCGTCGCGCCCTGCTCGAGGCCGACGTGGCACTGCCGGTGGTGAAAGACTTTGTTGCCCACGTGCGCGAACGCGCGCTGAGTGATGATGTCAACCGGGCGCTCAACCCCGCCCAGCAGGTTGTGCAGATCGTGAACGAGGAACTTATCCGCATCCTCGGTGGCGACCAGGCTCGTGCGCTGCAGCTGGCGAAACAGCCGCCCACTGTGATCATGCTGGTGGGTCTGCAGGGTGCCGGTAAGACCACCCTGGCCGGAAAACTTGCCAAGTGGCTGGTTGAACAGAAACACTCGCCGATGCTCGTAGCCGCCGACCTACAGCGCCCCAATGCGGTGACGCAGCTGCGGATTGTCGGTGATCAGGCCGGTGTGCCGGTGTTCTCACCCGAGCCCGGTAACGGTGTGGGTGACCCGGTGCGGGTTGCACGTGAATCGATGCGGATTGCGCGCGACAAGATGCACGATGTGGTCGTCATCGATACCGCCGGTCGTCTCGGTGTCGACGAGGTGTTGATGCAGCAAGCCCGCGATATTCGCGACGCCACCCGGCCCGACGAGATCCTGTTCGTGATCGACTCAATGATCGGTCAGGATGCGGTTGCAACCGCGAAAGCCTTCCACGACGGCGTCGGTTTTACCGGAGCCGTGCTCACCAAGCTCGACGGTGACGCCCGCGGTGGTGCCGCGCTATCAGTGGCACAGACCACCGGGCAGCCGATTATGTTCGCGTCGACGGGCGAGAAGCTTGATGACTTCGAGGTGTTTCACCCCGATCGGATGGCGTCGCGCATCCTCAACATGGGTGACGTGCTCACCCTCATTGAGCAGGCGCAGAAGGCGTTCGATGAAGAAGAGGCGCGCAAGGCGGCCGAGAAACTCGCCAATGAGCAGTTCACGCTGAACGACTTCTTGAAGCAGATGCAGCAGATTCGCAAGGCGGGCAATCTGAAAAAGATGCTCGCGATGCTGCCGGGTGTGCCGAAAGAAATGAAGGCCGCGATGGACGACTTCGACGAGTCGGCACTCGTGCGCATCGAGGCGATTATTCAATCGATGACTCCGCTCGAGCGTGAGCAGCCGAAGGTGCTCAATGGTTCGCGACGGGCTCGTATCGCTCGTGGTTCGGGCACCTCGGTGAGCGAGGTTAACGACCTCGTGAAGCGCTTCGATCAGATGGCGAAGATGATGAAAAACGTCGCCCGAGGCGGTATGCCACAGATCCCAGGTATGCCGGGGATGGGGATGCCCGGCGGTGGCCGTGCCGCGCAGCGTAAGCAGGCGACCAAACAAAAAGGTAAGGGCAAAGGGCGCCGGGTTTCGGGTAACCCCGCCAAGCAGGCCGCTGCCGAGCAAACTGCGACTCAGCAGTCGGGCGCGGCGTTTGGCGGCAGCGCATTCGGTGCTGGTGCCGGTGGTGGTGCCGGTCAGCCCACTGCCGAAGAGCTCGAAAAGCTGCAGCGTTTCCTCAAGCGCTAGCGCGGGCGGGTGCCTGCCTCCCGATAGTGTCGGAGCTGTTAGGGTTGTTCGCCCTGCCAGGCAGCGTAGAGGTCGGGGCGCACGCGTCGGGTGCGATCCACCTGCTGCTCGTGACGCCACTGCGCTACTCGACCGTGGTGCCCCGAGAGCAGCACCTCGGGCACCTCGTATCCGCGCCATTTGGCGGGTTTGGTGTAGCTGGGGTATTCGAGCAGCCCCTGTTCGTGTGACTCTTCAACGAGTGACTCGGGGTTACCCACCACCCCCGGAACAAGTCGTCCAAACGCCTCGATCATGGCCATGACCGCAACTTCGCCGCCGTTGAGCACATAGTCACCCAGCGAAACCAGTTCAACCCGTGCCCGTGTTGCCGCCCACTCAAACACGCGCTGGTCGATGCCCTCATAGCGGCCACAACCAAAAATAATGTGCGACTCGACGGCGAACTCGCGCGCAGTGGCCTGGCAGAACACTTCACCGGCAGGGGAGGGGAACACGACCAGCGGCGGTGCAGCCGAATCGCTCG
Organism: uncultured Gulosibacter sp.; assembly: GCF_963509965.1. Lineage (NCBI taxonomy): Bacteria > Bacillati > Actinomycetota > Actinomycetes > Micrococcales > Microbacteriaceae > Gulosibacter > uncultured Gulosibacter sp. The sequence continues at coordinate 73,063 of NZ_CAUPDE010000003.1, read as the reverse complement.
CAGCGAGGATCGCATCGAGTGTCTCGCCCCAGGGCTCGGGTTTCATCACCATCCCCGCGCCACCCCCATAGGGAGTGTCGTCGACGGTGCGGTGACGATCGTGCGTGGCGTCGCGCAGATCGTGCACGTGCAGGTCGATGATGCCGCGCTCGCGCGCCTTTCCCAGCAAGGAAATATCGAGGATGTCAAAAAACTCGGGGAAGATCGTGATGATATCGACGCGCATTAGTGACTCAAATATTTGACTGGTTCGGGTGAGGGCGATGGTTCGGGCGGGGCGGGTGTGACAGGTTCGCGCACCCCCGTGGCGAGTTGCGTCGCGATACCGGCAAGCGGGCCGATCAGTAGCGCCGCTGTGGTAGCGGTAACTGGGTCGGTCACCAGCAGCAGCACGGCGGCGGTGGTGATCAGTGCCACCAACCAGCCGGCAAAATCGGCTCGGTGGTTGTGGTGGGCACGCACCGCCGCCGAGGTGATGTAAAGCACCGAGGTTGCCACTGCGCCCAGACTCAGCTGCAGGATGACGTCACCGCTGAGCGAGTAGGTGGGGCCGATGAGCTGCAGAGCCATGGGCCCGAGGAACCACAGCAATAGGCTTGCCGGAACCCCAAGCGCGACCGCCCAAACCGTTGGCGCCACCAGGGCACGCATCCCGCGGTGTAATCGTTCTTGGAAGTGTGCGGTGAGCGCGTTTTGGAAAGAGGTCACCGGGGTGAGCACGGCTCCACGAACCATGGTGAGTGCGAGCATGAGGTTTCCGAGCACGAGTGGCTCGACAGTCGGTTGCAATAAGCGCAGCAGTGCCGGAGCACCGGCGATCAGTGCGCTAGGCACCGCAGACTGGGCGGTAGCTGCCAACGCCGCCAACAAAAATTGCGGCATCGGCAGATCGGAGCGCAGCTTGCGGCAATCGCGCCCGGCGGGAGTGACGAAGAGCATCACCGGGGTTATGACAGCGCCGGCGATCGCTGCATACATGAGCCCAGCGACGATATCGCCAAATAGGGCGGCAACAATCACCACGAGCAGGCGAGCGGCAGCTTCGGCACTGATCAACCACCCGAAAGTTTGCCAGCGACCGGTGCCGCTGAGCAGCCCCGCCAGTGCTGCCTGCAGCACGACCAGCCCGGCAGATACCGCAAACAGCAGCGTGGCGAGCGGCTGCAACATGCCCACGAGCAGCACCGGTGCCCACAGCGGGGATGCGGCTGCGGCGAGTGCCGCCACGAGCGCACCCGCCCAGAGCGCGGCGGTGATCGGACGCGCGCCGGGTTCGCTCGGGCTGGTCGGTGATGGGGCGCGCGCCATTCGCTCTCGACCGGCGAGAATCTCGGCGGCGGTGCGATCTTCAATAACCGTGAGCCCGAGCGGGCCGCTGGAGATGACGAGTTCTTCGGCATCGTCGATACCATTGGCATTCGCATCAATGATCGGACGGCCCTGCTGTGCGCCCGCGCGGCGCACACTGGCAGCGGCGGTACGCATAAACCCTTGCAGTGACGCGAACACCGCGAAACATAGCGACCACAGCACGATAAACGCCGTGAATCGATCGGCACTGAGCGTGGTGGCAGCAATGAGAACGACAACGTAGGCGAGCACGCCAGAGCCCACTGTCGCGAACGTAACCCAACGCATCCGTCAACTCACCGATCTGTTTGTGAAAGCACTTCCTGTGAAAGTGCTTGCAATCACATTAGCCGGCATTTACGTCGAACAGTCCTCCGGGCGGCGTCACGGTGATGGTGTTTTGCGAGATGCTGACCTCGGGCACGATTTCTTTCACGAATGGCACAAACACCTCGCCAGTTTCGGTCTTGACCACGATGAGGTCTTGAGCTGGGAGGTGATCGACGCGGGCGACCGTGCCCACGGCCTCACCAGCAACCATGACAGTGAGCCCGATGAGTTCGTGATCGTACCAGGTGTCGGGGTCGAGTTCTTCGGTGTCATCCTTATCAACCCAGAGAATCGCGCGGATGAGTGTCTCGGCCGTGGTTCGGTCTGTCACACCCTCGAAGAACACCACCGGTGCGTCATTGAACCAGCGCAATTCGCGCAGCACAACCGACTTGCCGCGCCAGGGCGAATCGATCGGCACCTGTAGCGAGAAAGAAGCTCCGGGAACGAAACGCCGCTCGGGCTCATCGGTGTAGAGCTCGAGCTTAATCGCGCCCTTGAGGCCGTGGGCTTTCACCAACCGGCCAACGCGCAGCTGCGTGATGCCGGGATGTTTGGGAGCCAAGGCTAGTCATCCGCCACGTCGACGCGGACGCGACGGCCATCGGCCAGTGCAGACACCAGAGTACGGAGCGCTTTAGCGGTGCGGCCTTGACGGCCGATAACGCGGCCGAGGTCCTCGTGGTGCACATGCACCACGAGGACCTCACCGCGAGAGGTTTCGCGCGCGTCCACTCGGACATCGTCGGGCTGATTGACGATGCCTCGTACCAGGTGTTCGAGTGCGGACGCGAGCATGACTACGCCTCGGTAGTCTCGGCGTCGTCGCCTGCTTCAGTAGCCTCGGCTTCACCCTCGGTCGCTGCCTCTTCTTCAGCAGCGGCGGGAGCCTCAGCCTTGGGCTTGAGCACCGGCTTCTTGTTGGTGTCAGCCTCGAAGGTTTCTTTCTCGGCCTGTGCTTCAACGGTCGACTCGGTTGAGCCTTCACCGGTGAACTTGCCCCAGTCGCCAGTCAGTTTGAGCAGCGCGAGCACTGCTTCGGTGGGCTGAGCCCCAACCGAAAGCCAGTATTGGGCGCGCTCCGAGTCGATCTCGATGACCGAGGGCTGGTGGGTGGGGTGGTACTTACCGATTTCTTCGATAACGCGGCCATCGCGCTTGGTGCGCGAATCGGCCACTACCACGCGGTAGAACGGCGCGCGGATCTTGCCGAACCGCTTCAGACGAATCTTGACAGACACGTGTCTCCTGTAGGTGTTGATGAAAACTCTGAGCAACACAATCAACGGCGTGGGGCGTCATTGATCTAGGGCTCTGGACTGCTGCGCGTTACGAAGAGAGGGTCGTTGACACAGACTCAGCTGTCTATTGTTGCAGATTTTTGCCCAATTCTGCCAGGCCAATACGCTTGCCGATCATCACCACCTACGATGAATCTCATGTACTTCGCGAATTCACGGCGTTCCACTCTCGGAATTGAGTGGGAGCTGGCGCTGGTTGACCCCAATACCGGTGATCTGGTGGGACGCGGCGCGGAAGTCGTGGCAGCTGCGGCAAACCAGAAAATCGTGGGCGAGTTTCTCACCAACACGGTCGAGCTGGTCACCGGTGTGTGTGACACGGTGCCCGAGGCAACAGCCGAGTTGCGCCAGCTTCGCGATGAACTGCTGCTCACACTTGAACCGCTGGGAATTGGTGCGATCGGTACCGGAACACACCCGTGGGCCGATTGGCAGCTGCAGACGCTCGCGCTCGACGAGCGCTATCTGCGCGTTGTCGAACGAGCTCGCCAGTGGGGGCGGCAGCTGTCGATTTGGGGGCTGCACGTTCATGTCGGGCTCACCTCGCGCGATCACGTTGTGCCGGCAATGCACGCGGTGCTGGCTGATCTGCCGCTGATGCTCGCGCTCACCGCATCCAGTCCCTTCTGGGAGGGGAAAGACACCGGTTTTGTTTCGCACCGCAGCATGATGTTCCAGCAGTTGCCATCGGCGGGGCTACCACCGCGACTGGATGATTGGTGCGAGCTTGACCGCACCGTCACTGGGATGCTCGCTTCGGGCACGCTGTTGGATGAGCGTGAGTTGCGCTGGGATGTGCGGCCCGCGGGGCGATTTGGCACCTTGGAAGTGCGCGTGTTTGATGCACCCTCGACGGTTTCGGAAGTGGGTGCGGCGGCGGCATTCGTGCAGTGTGTTGTCGAAGAGGCGGTGCGGGCGCTCGAGCGCGGCCGGCCGCTGCGGGCACTACCGGAGTGGGCGGTTATCGAAAACAAATTCCGGGCGGCCCGCTACGGGCTCGACACCGAGTTCATCATCGATGCTGGCGGCGGCGTCGAATCCGGTCGTGATCTGATGGCGCGGCGAATCGATGAGCTGCTCCCGATCGCGAGCGATCTGGGCTGCGATTCGAGGCTGGTGAACTCGCTGGCGATTGTAGAAACCAGCGGCGCGCAGAAGCAGCGCAGCCTGCTGCGCACACACGGTCGTAGCGGCATGATCGAGGCAATGCGCAGCGCCCTGCGGCAATAGCTCAGCGGGATGGGGGCTGCGCCCTGAGCGAAACTGAGACAATTCCCCGTCACCGCACGGGGTGGGTGGGTACCGTGAAACCATGACTCCCGATGCTCGAGCTGCGGTTATGGCGCGTGTGATGCAGTTCATGCGTCCAGCCGCGCCGTTCATTGTTGCCATCTGGACGGTGGGCGCGTGGCTGGTGATGCGACAGACCGCGAGCGGGTTTTTGGCACTGTTTATCACCGTGCCGGTCGGGTTCTTGCAAATGGCAACTCTTGGTTTCCTGTTTTGGTTGCGGCCGAGCGCGCGATTGTCGGGGGCGTATCGCCCCGACGATCTGTTCTGGTATTTCGCAACTTTCGCCCTCTGGTTGATCGGGGCGGTGATGCCCGGGCCGGCGGCGGCAGGTTTGCTGCAGGTGCTGGCGTTTGTTGTGGGTTCGGTGGCGGTGTACCGCATCGGGCGCAGCTCGCAAGCAGAGCACCTCAATGTCATGCAGCAGCGCTTCACGCAGACTGCCACCGGGCAATTCGGTGATCCGGCAGCCGGCGCACCCTCTGGTTGGCGTCGTGCGCGCATCATCACCATCGACACCAGGCCCACGAACCGTGGCGACTTCATGGGTCACGAGCTGGAAGTGGTCGACGGTGAAATTATCGACGAACCCAATCCACGCATCCGGCGCGATGATGAACCGGATGAGTGGACAGCGCGACCCCACATCGATCGATAGTCCATATCGCCGAGCGGGCCGCGGCGATCAGCGCATATCGACGCTTGCCGCAGAGTGTTGAGCTGTGGAAGAATAGTCGCTTGTGCCGCGGCTCGACTCTGCCTCAGGGGACAATCAGCCGATGAGCGCACAACAACAGTCTTATTATTCGCACCCGACCTGAGGCGGGCGAGAGAGTGAATGACCAAAATGGCCAATCTCATTGACCAGATCGACGCCCAGTCGCTGAAGGACGTCCCCGACTTCCGCCCCGGCGACACTGTCAAGGTGCACGTCAACATCGTTGAAGGTAACCGTTCGCGCGTGCAGGTGTTCCAGGGCATCGTGCTGGGCCGTCAGGGCGCCGGCGTCAGCGAAACCTTCACCGTGCGCAAGGTCAGCTTCCAGGTGGGTGTCGAGCGGGTGTTCCCCGTCCACTCGCCGATCATCGAAAAGATCGAGATCGTTACCCGCGGTGACGTGCGCCGCGCGAAGCTCTACTACCTCCGTGACCGCCACGGCAAGGCTGCGAAGATTCGCGAGAAGCGCGCCAACTAGTTGCTTTGGTGCCGACGCGTGGTCGGCACCGCAAAAAAGATCGACGGTCACCGCATCAATACCGGCGGTGACCGTCGTTTCGCATTAGACTGCGGTGGCTACCTGAGAGCGAGGAGACGGATTGAGCGACAGCTACGAGTTGCCTGAGCTGTCGCCGGATGAACCCGGTGAGCCAGACCTGCTAGCCCCGTACCGGCACGGTGTCGGCAATCGGCACCGGGCAAACGAGCACCTGCAACTTGACGCAAACGGTAAGGTGACCCGGGCTGACGGCGGCGGGTCGTATCTACGTGACCTGTTCGTGATCGTGGCGCTGGCGATCGTGATCTCAATCGTCGTCAAGACGTTCTTCCTTCGCCCGTTTGCGATCCCATCCGGGTCGATGCGCAACACGCTCGTCGAAGGCGATCGGGTGTTGGTCAACCTGCTGTCACCCGGGTTCATAGACATCCACCGCGGCGATGTGATCGTGTTTAAAGACCCGGGCGGCTGGTTACCAGAAATCAAGCGGCCCGAGAAACCATTCGTTACTGCCGTGATCGATGGCGCACTCGAACTGGTGGGGTTGAAAGCCGAAGAATCGACCGGCCACCTGATTAAGCGCGTGATCGGGCTGCCCGGCGACCATGTGGTGTGCTGTAACGCCTACGGGCAACTCGAGATCAACGATGTGGCGATCGACGAGCCCTACATCATTCGCCCCAGCGGCGAGAACGCTAGCGGCATCAGCTTTGATGTGACAGTTCCCAAAGATTCGGTTTGGGTGATGGGCGATAACCGCTACAACTCAGAAGACTCACGCTTTCACGCCGACACACCAACCAGGGGGTTCGTGCCCTATGACGACATCGTGGGCCAGGCCTTCATCATCAACTGGCCGCTCGACCGATTCAGTTGGATTGACAGCTCTCGGCAAACATTCGTGAACGTGCCATCGCGCGAACCGCAGCCGTGACCGAACCCACACTCGAAACCGAGCAGCAGCTGCTCACCGAGCACGAACTCGTGATCGGCATTGATGAAGTGGGCCGGGGTGCCATCGCGGGCCCGGTGGCCGTGGGAGCGTGTGTAATCGCAACCGACCAGCTTGAACAGGGTGCACCCGCCGGTGTGCGCGATTCGAAACTGTTAACCGCAAAGCGTCGCCTCGCCGTCGAACCCGCAGCTCGTGCCTGGGCGCTGGCAAGCGCAGTAGGGTGGGCAACCGCCGCCGAAATTGACGAATATGGCATCGGCAATTGTCTGGCCTGCGCCGCCATTCGCGCCCTCGGTGAACTGTGGCAGCAGGGCATCCCGGTCGATCGCGCGGCTATCCTGCTCGACGGCTCGCACGACTGGCTCACCGGCGCGGTGCAACATCCGATTCCGGTGCTGTTGCGGCCGAAAGCCGACCGAGACTGTGCATCCGTGGCAGCCGCATCGGTTATCGCCAAAGTGGCGCGCGACCGACACATGGCCGAGCTGGCCGCATCGCAACCGGAATGGGAAGTGTATGGCTGGCAAAGCAACGTCGGTTACGGGTCGGCTAAACATCGCGCCGCAATCCGGCAGCACGGCCCCAGCCTCCAGCATCGGCACACTTGGCTGACCAAGATCAACTAGCGCATCCTGGCTCGTAGCGCCGCGCTGGCGTACCATCGAAAGTTATGAACGAAGAGGCATTCGACGACTACGAGCGCGAACTCGAACTCGCGCTTTTTCAGGAGTATCGCGACGTCGTTAACCAGTTCAAATATGTCGTCGAAACCGAGCGCCGATTCTATCTCGCCAATGAGGTTGAATTTGCTCGCCAGGATGCTGCCAACGACTTCTACTTCGAACTCACCATGCGCGACGTGTGGGTGTGGGACATTTACCGCTCCGACCGTTTCGTGAAACAGGTGCGGGTGCTCACGTTCAAAGATGTGAATGTTGAAGAACTCAACGCCCACGATTTCGAACTACCGAAAGAACTTTCGCTCGGCGACTAGTCACCGCGCTCGTGCAGCACCGGTTCACCACGATCTCGACCTGATAGGGCCCCAACACCGAGCTGCACGCCAATAGGCATCGGCGAGTCAGGCGCAACGCGACCGCCTTGCTTGTGGAAAGGCGTCCATCCACAGAGACCTCCCGGCGAGGCTGCCAAACACCGCTGTTGCGGCAGGCTACTGGCACATTCATCCAGGAGGTGCCATGAACCAACGCATCGCGCTCGGCCGCCGCGGGGAAGATCTCGCGCTCGCCTACCTCGAAGACGCGAACTACGAAATTCTCGACCGAAACTGGCGCTGCCGGGCAGGCGAAATCGACATCATCGCCCGCGACGCCCGCTATCTCATCTGTGTTGAGGTGCGCACCCGCAGCGGTATTGGTTTTGGCGACCCACTCGAATCGCTCACCACCGAAAAACTCGCGCGGATGCGTGACCTGGCGCTCGCGTGGCGAGGTGAGCATCCCGAGTTTTCGGGACTGCTGCGCCTTGATGCCATCGGAGTGCTGCTCACCAGGGGTGGCGAACCGCAACTTCGTCACATCGTCGGCATTGGAGCGCGAAACTGATGCTCGGGGTACCGGTGCGCACCTGGGCGATGGCACTTCAGGGGCTGGGCGGACAACCAATTGAAGTGCAGGCGGTGGTGCTGTCGGGGCTGCCACGCGTGATTGTGGTGGGCCTGCCGGATGTGGCAATCGGTGAAGCGACCGACCGCATCCGGGCAGCTTTCGGCACGCTCGGGAAATCGTTGCCACCGCATCGCATCACCCTCAATCTCTCACCCGTCGACCTCCCCAAACACGGCGCCGGCTTCGACCTCGCAATGGCCGTAGCGCTCTTGGCGGTGAGCGGAGTCATTGATTCACAGGTGGCCGACCGAGCCGTACACATTGGCGAGCTCGGTCTCGACGGGGCTGTGCTGCCAGTGCGCGGGGTGCTACCCGCGGTGGCTGCCGCCCGCGAGGCCGGATTCTCGACCGTGGTAGTGCCACAGGCGTGCGCCACAGAAGCCGAGCTCGTCACCGGGATTCGGGTGGTGGCGGTGAGCTCACTCCACGAACTTGCCCGGCACTACGGCGCCGAAATCGATGCGCCGGCACCACAGCGACAAGAGCTGACCCAAATCGTGCAGCCACAGGCCCCCGGCCCCACCAAAGACTTGACCGATGTGCTGGGAATGGACGATGCGGTGCGGGCACTATTAATCGCTGCAGCGGGAAGGCACCATCTCAGCATGATCGGCCCGCCCGGAAGCGGTAAAACGATGCTCGCCGAACGCCTCCCGGGCATCCTGCCACCCCTCGACGCCCAAGCCGCAGTAGCCGTGGCCGCCCTGCGATCACTGTGCGGCATCCCAATCGGAACCAAACTCGACCGCACCCCGCCCTTTCAAGCCCCGCATCACAGTGCCACCCAGGTGGCGCTCGTCGGCGGCGGCAGCGGCAACCGCATCAACCCCGGTGCGATCTCGCTCGCCTCGCACGGAGTGCTCTTTCTCGACGAGGCACCCGAGTTTTCACGCAGCGTGCTCGATGCACTGCGACAACCGCTCGAATCGGGCGAGATCACCATCCACCGTGCTCGCGCAAGCGCCACCTACCCCGCAAACCCACTGCTGGTGCTCGCAGCCAACCCGTGCCCGTGCGGTAATGCCGATGTGCCGGGCACCGAGTGCAGCTGCGCGCCGAGTGTGCGGCAACGGTATCTACGCCGCCTGAGCGGGCCGCTGCTCGACCGCATCGACCTGCAGGTGCGCGTGGCTCGGCCGAGCGTAGCCGCGATGCGGCTCGCTGCCGCCGGCAGTCAGGGCAGCGTGTCAACGACCAGCGCCGCCGAACAGGTGCTTGCCGCTCGCGAACGAGCGGCGGCCAGGCTCGAGCCCCTCGGCTGCCGAGTCAACGCCGAGGTCGACGCGGCAGCGCTTCGTCGCACCGAACTGCGCCCAGCCCCCGGTGCCAGCCAGCCACTTGACCGCGCGCTTGAACGCGGGCTCATCACCATGCGCGGCTACACGCGTGCACAGCGCACCGCCTGGACTATTGCCGATTTGGCCGGTAGCGATCGCCCCACCCGTGACCACATCACCGAGGCGCTGTGGTTTCGCACCGCCTCACACCGCTAGCCCAACTCGCGAGCGCTCCCAGAGAAAGGACCATCATGCACGCTCAAACTCGGCAGTCTGATACCGAAGTGTTTCGCCGCGATGCAGCCCACGTGCTCGCCACCGCGCAGCCGCTTCTTGCCCCGCTACGCACACAGCTCGACACCATCGACCCGGCGACGCTATTTGCTCGCGTGTGCTGGTCGGCTGTCTGCGAACCCGGTGACCGAGCTGCCGGAACCCTGATCGCAGCACTCGGCCCCGAAGCGATATTCCCGCTTTTTGCCCGAAACGAGGCAGTGGTGGCCGAAGCGCTCAAAGAACGCCAGCTCACCGGTGAACACGACTGGTCGGCGGCAATTGCGCGCTGGCGGCCGCGGTTGCATCTCGAACGAATCTCTGCGGCCTGCCGTAATGCCGCCCAGGTGAACGCCAGGGTTGTGGTGCCCGGTGACGCAGCCTGGCCCACAGGGTTGGATGCGCTCGGTGATAGCCAGCCACACGCGCTGTGGGTTCGAGGTCGGCTCGAAGCGCTGGCAGCGTGCGGCAAGAGCGTCGCAATAGTCGGTGCCCGCGCCGCATCCAATTACGGTGTTGAAGCCGCAGCTGATCTCACCGCCGGATTGAGTGATCAGGGCTTCGCGATCGTTTCGGGCGGCGCCTACGGCATCGACGCTGCCGCTCATCGCACCGCGCTCGCAAGCGACGCGACAACTGTTGCCGTGCTGGCAGGCGGTGTTGACCGTCTCTATCCCGCCGCCCACCGCCAACTGTTCGCGCAAATCATTCACTCGGGTGCCGTGGTGTCAGAACTCATCGTCGGGCAGGCGCCCGAGCGCTGGCGCTTTATCCAACGCAATCGCATCATTGCGGCACTGGCAACCGTCACCGTCATCGTTGAAGCCGGACGACGTTCGGGCGCGCTCCACACCGCCCGCAGTGCCCTCGAAATCGGCAACCCGGTGGGTGCCGTACCCGGGCCGATTCACTCGGCAGCTTCGGCTGGATGCCACCAGCTCATTCGTGATGGGCTGGCACAGTTGATTACCGGCACCGAAGACACTGTGCAGCTGTGGCGTGAAAGTGCTGGGTTCGGCTGGTGCAGCCCCGAACTGCAAATCGACATTCCCGAGTCGGTGACCGACTCGCAACGCAGCGACCATGCCCGAGTGGCCACCGAGCACAGCGATGCTGCGCGCCGCATCTTCGACGCGCTGCGACCGCGAAGCACAAAAACGCCCGAGGCGCTCGCGGTGCACGCGGGAATGTCGATGCGTGAGGTGCGTGCCGCACTTGTCGAACTTGAGCTGAGTGGCTGGGCCGTGCAACACGATACCGGCTGGCGGCGTGGCAGCGGCGCACCGTGACCACTCGATGCACCGGCAACCGGTGGGTGCGGCGAGCACCACTGCAGAGGCTGTCACACTGGGGGTATGAGTTCGTTAGCCACCGCCATCGACGCCTACCTGCGGGCGCTCGATCTTGAACGGGGCCGCTCACCGCACACGATTCGCGCGATCGGTGGTGATCTGCGCCGATTTGCCGAGTTCGCAGCCGGGCAGGGGGCATCCGAGCTGGGAGAGCTGAGCCTCGAACTCTTTCGCGACTGGTTGTGGCACGAGTCTGAGCAGGGCCACGCTGCGAGCACCCTCGCCCGGCGGTCATCGAGCGCGCGCGGGTTCACCGCATGGTTGCGCACCAGTGGGCGCGGCGAAGATGTGGCGCGACGGCTTCGCTCGCCCAAGACCGGTAGATCGCTGCCACGCATGGTTTCGACCGACAATATGGCGGCAATTTTTGCGCAGCTGCGCGCCCGCAGCGCCACGGGCGACCCGGTGGCGCTGCGGGATGAAGCCATCGTTGAACTGCTCTACGCCACCGGTGTGCGCGTGAGCGAACTGTGCGGGTTGAACCTCGATTCGGTTGATTTTGAACGTCGCACGCTGCGGGTCATCGGTAAGGGCGATCGTGAACGGGTGGTGCCGTTTGGTGCCCCCTGCGCTGATGCTCTGGTGGATTGGTGCACGCGAGGTCGCCCCGAAATCGCAAATGATCGTTCGGGCGAGGCACTGTTTCTGGGTGCGAGAGGTGGCCGGCTCAATCCCCGAACCGTGTATGAACTGAGCCGACGTGAACTCGAACACTCGCCGGGTTCTGGGCCGGCGGGAGCACACACCTTCCGGCACACCGCAGCCACGCATCTGCTTGACGGTGGCGCTGATTTACGCAGCGTGCAAGAGCTGCTCGGTCACGCTAATCTCGGCACCACCCAGATCTACACGCATGTGTCGAGTGAGCGGTTGCGCGAAACCTACCGGAGGGCACATCCGCGCGCCTAGTGACCGCGGGCATCGGCTCGGGTCTCGCCGCAGTGTGCGAAAACCCGAGCCGATGGTGATGAGCTGCCGGTGTGGCTATCGGCCGCCCTCCGAGTCGGCAGCTGCGGCTCGACTGCGGGTGAGGGCATAACCGCCGAGTGCTATGAGTGTGAGTGCCAAACCCAGGGGCAGCATGATGCTGGCGGGGTCGAAGTTTGCGCCGGTTTCGGGCAGGTTCGAGTGTGCCGTATCGGTCGCGCGCTGTTTGGGTCGCTGTTCGGGCCCAACCACTGGCGCGTTCGTTTGTTGCGGTTCGACGTGACCGGTGGGTGTTGCAGTCGGTGCTGCCGGTGCGGTGGGTGTGGGCTTTTCGGTGGGCTTGATAGTAGCCGTCGGTTCCGCAGCGGCTGATTCATCCGGTGTGGCTGGTTCATTTGGTGTGGCTGACTCATCTGGTTCGGCGGGGTCGGGCTGTTCAGCCGCCTCTACCACCGGCGGTTCGGCAGGCTGTTCGGGCGCTGCGGTCACATCAGCTTCGTCGCTGTTCGGCTCGCTCGGTGGCGGCGAAGGCATCGGTGTGGCATCGGGTTCAACCTCGATTCGATGTTTCGGGAAATCATCCGCAGCGGCCACGATCAGCTGCGCATCGGTGGTGACCAGCGGGCGCACATCCGGTGACCAATAACCGGGCACATATTGCAGCTGGTAGCTGGCTGTCACCATCGTGGCGTCCGATGACCCTGTGACAATTCCGCCGCGGCTGCCGTCGGTTGCGGTCGCATCCGGCGCGGCGGCCAGAAGTGGTTCGGCAGCTATCTGCTCGTTCAGCGTGACGGTTGTGGCTGCGGTGAAGCTGCGCTGCTGGTTACCGTCGGTAAACTCGGCTCCCTCAAGCTCTACCCGCACTTCGGAGTGCTGTGGCGGTTGCGACACCTGCAAGTGCAGCTCGCCATCGATACGGCGCAGCTGCACCGATACCGAACCAGAAACCCGCACCGCGCGCAGGTGAGCGCCATCTGCCTTGAGCTGCGCGAAACGTGAACGCACTTGCGCCACCTCAGCTTCGGGTATGGCGTTCATGAGCGCACCGCTGTCGGCGCCGAAGTCTTCAAACACCTCCGGTTCGGCCAGATACCAGGCGTAGAGTGCGACGGCGGCAGTATCTCGCGCATCGGTCGAAGCTCCCAGGGTTGCTATCGCCCAGTGCAGCCGGGCACGATCATCCTCGGTCATAGCAGTGAGGGGTTCGGGAAGCGGTTCGTCGGCGGGCAACTCGCGCGTTTCATTACCCACCGGTGATGGTTGGGTGAGCTGCACACAGTAGGCGTGCGCACCTTGGTAGCTCAATGCCGCGGTGAGTCCGTAACCGGGGCCGCGCTCAGCGGCGAACGACGGGCTCGCACCGAGCCACACAAATAGCGGAGTGGCGAACAGGATCGAGATAGCGAAAACGACGACGCTGACCGGGCGGTTAATCCGCACCGGGGCACGGTCACAGGTGCTAGACACGGGCAATTCCTTTCAATTGGGGCGGTATCAGAACGAAACTTGGTAGCTGCGGGCCGTTTGAGCGGTCTAGTTGTGCAGCGGCAGCAGCACCGCACGCGGTGGGCGGCCGAGCAGTGTTAGTGGGTCGAGGTAGTCGTCACCGATCCGGGCTCCCAGATGCAGCCCGCCATTTGGCTGATGCGTGGGATGCGTCGCAACTTTGCCGATCGGTTGTCGGGCTGTAACCTGCTGGCCGCGGCGAAGGTCGCTCGTCACCGGTTCATAGGTGGAGATCAGCCCGTCGGGGTGCTGGATGGATAGCACCGGTCGGTCTACCACCTTCCCGACGAAACGAACCGTGCCATCGGCAACCGCGAACACGGGAGTTTCTGGTGCTGCCGCCAGATCGATACCGCGGTGCCCTGCCGCATAGCGATGGGGGAGATCGAACGCGCGGGTGACGCGAGCGGGCTGCGGCACCGGCCACTGCCAGCGGGCAGCCGAGACCTCGTGTTGGCTCGGTGCGTTGGTCGCCGCTCTAGCTTCGGCAGAGAACGCGAGTTGTGGTGGCGAAAGACAAAAACACAGCGCCAGTGCGCACCAGACAGCGCCGGCGAGACGGGTGTGGTTTGAGAAGTGCATGCCGCAAAGCGTGACCGAAATCTTGCCGCAGCGGGTGAGCGGTCGAACTCTCTGTGGGAAACACAGTTTCCACAGCCCCTGCGGGCGCGCTAGAATCGACCCAGCAGTTCGCCCCGGCGAGCTGACTTCGCGTGTTCAGAAAGTGTCGTTACCAACGGTCTCATGCGCATAGCGTCTGAGTGGTGACGGCATTGGACACCAGGATTCCCGGTGCAACCGGGAGTAGTAACCGCATCGGCGCATCCTGTGATGCGCCCAAAACAACAAGGAGAGAACGACCATGGCAGTCGTTTCAATGCGTCAGCTGCTTGACGCCGGTGTGCACTTTGGCCACCAGACCCGTCGCTGGAACCCCAAGATGAAGCGCTTCATTTTCACCGAGCGCTCGGGTATCTACATCCTCGACCTGCAGCAGTCGCTTGCCTACATCGACAAGGCATATGACTTCGTGAAAGAGACCGTCGCGCACGGCGGCACCATTCTGTTCGTGGGCACCAAGAAGCAGGCCCAGGAAGCAATTGCCGAGCAGGCAACCCGCGTCAACCAGCCCTACGTTAACCAGCGTTGGCTTGGTGGTCTGCTCACCAACTTCCAGACCGTGCAGAAGCGTCTCAACCGCCTCAAAGAACTCGACATGGTCGATTTCGACGACACTTCGAGCGGATACACCAAGAAAGAACTGCTCATCCAGCGTCGTGAGCGCGACAAACTCGAAAAGACTCTGGGCGGTATCCGCAACATGAGCCGCACCCCCTCGGCTATCTGGATCGTCGACACCAATAAAGAACACCTCGCGGTCGACGAAGCCAAGAAGCTCGGCATCCCGGTGGTCGCCATCCTCGACACCAACTGCGACCCCGATGATGTTGACTACCCGATTCCCGGTAACGACGACGCCATTCGCTCGGTGGCCCTGCTCACCCGCATCGTGGCTGACGCTGCGGCTGAGGGCCTGATGAAGCGCCACCAGAAGGACGGCGAAACTGGCGAGGCTGCCGAGCCCATGGCCGAGTGGGAGCTCGAACTGCTCAAGCAGGGCGAGGCCGCTCAGGAGCCGGCAACCGAAACCCCCGAGACTGAAACCGCGACCGAGGCTGCTGCCGCGGCCGACGAAACCAAGTAGGGAGACCAACTTTTATGGCGAACTTCACGATTGCTGACGTTAAGGCGCTGCGCGAACAGCTCGGCACCGGCCTGACCGACACCAAGAAGGCGCTCGAGGAAGCTGACGGCGACCTCGAAAAAGCCACTGAAATCCTGCGCCTTAAGGGTGCAAAGGGTAACGCCAAGCGCGCTGACCGCTCGGCCGCTGAGGGTCTGATTGCCGTTAAAGACAACGGCAACGGCACCGCAACCATCATCGAACTCAACTGCGAAACCGACTTCGTTGCCAAGGGCGACAAGTTCATCGAACTGGCTAACCAGGTGCTTGAAGCCGCTGCCGCTGCCGGCGCCGCTGACGCTCAGGCCGCGCTTGCCGCGCCGGCCGGTGACAAGACCGTTGCCGAGCTGATCGACGAGGTTGCTGCGGTTATCGGCGAGAAGTTCGAACTTCGCAACGTCCGCCTCGTTAAGGGCGACAAGTTCGACATCTACCTGCACTACACCTCGAAAGACCTGCCCCCGCAGGTTGGTGTGGTTGTTGGTTACGAGGGTGACGACACCGAAACCGCACACGGTATCGCGCAACACATCGCCTTCGCAAACCCCTCGTATCTCAACCGTGACGACGTGCCGCAGGACGCGATCGACAGCGAGCGTCGCGTTGTTGAAGAGATCACCCGTGCCGAGGGTAAACCCGAAGCTGCACTGCCGAAGATTGTCGAGGGTCGCCTCGGTGCCTTCTTCAAGCAGATCGTGCTGAACGAGCAGGAATATGCTCGTGACCCGAAGTTCACGATTGCTCAGGTTGCCGACAACGCCGGTATCAAGGTCATCGACTTCGCACGCCTCAAAGTTGGCGCTGGCGTCGAGACCGCCGACGAAGCGTAAATCTGTCACTACCGGCCGGAAGGGGATGTTCTGCAGAACATCCCCTTCCGCCGTTAGGAGTGCGAACACATTGCCTACCGCTAGCTGAACAAGCGGCTCGGAACTACTGGGTAGGCTCAAAAAAAGAACCCCTGCGGAGCGTGTCTTTACCGGCAGCACGAACCCGCGGCGCAACAAAGGAGATCTATGTCGATCAATGGCAAACGTCGGCGCGTCATGTTGAAGCTCTCGGGCGAAGCGTTCGGTGGTGGGAAACTCGGTGTTGATCCGACCACATTGCGTGCGATCGCCCAGGAGATCGCGAGCGCGGTGCAGGAAGTGGAGGTCGCGATTGTGGTTGGCGGTGGTAACTTCTTCCGTGGCGCGCAGCTGGCCGATGCCGGGATGGATCGCAGTCGCGCTGACTACATGGGGATGCTCGGCACCGTCATGAACGCGCTTGCGCTGCAAGACTTCCTTGAGCAGGCGGGAGCTCCCACGCGCGTGCAGTCGGCCATCGAGATGCGGCAGGTGGCCGAGCCGTATATTCCGTTGCGGGCCGAGCGACACATGCAAAAGGGTCGCGTGGTGGTGTTCGGTGCCGGCGCTGGGTTGCCATACTTCTCGACCGACACTGTCGCGGCGCAGCGGGCACTGGAAATCCATGCCGATGTCATGCTCGTCGCCAAAAATGGTGTCGACGGTGTCTACACCGCCGATCCTCGCGCAGATGCCGACGCAAAACTCATCCGCAAGATCTCATACCAGGATGCGCTGCAGCGCGGCCTGAAAGTGGTTGATTCAACCGCGTTCAGTCTCTGCAAAGACAACAACATGTCAATGCGAGTGTTTGGGATGCAGCCTGAGGGCAATATCGATCAGGCGATTCGCGGTGCCGATATCGGCACGCTGGTGTCGAACTCGGTCACGGCAACCGAGACGCTCTAAGTTGGCGCACCGAGGTCGGCGATTCTGTGCAACTGCTGGCCTCGGGGTGCGATCGAGCCATGATCTATTCACTGCAGGGGGTAACCCGCCGCATCGTCTATGTGGCGGCGTACGAGCTGATCGCGCTCACGCTCACCACCGGTTACATGATGCTGATGGGCCAAGACCTGGCAGCCTCAGCAATTGCCAGTGCCGCTGTTTCACTCACCGCGGTGATCTGGAATCTCGTGTTCAACTGGCTGTTTGAGCGCGGGGAAGCGCGGCAATCGCGGCGCGGTCGCAGCATGGGGCGACGCGTTCTGCACGCGGTGGGTTTCGAAGGCGGCCTGGCCCTGATTATCGTGCCGTTTTTTGCGCTGTGGTTCGGCATTTCGCTCTGGGAAGCGCTGGTGCTGGAAGCGGGCGTGCTCGTCTTCTTCCTCATCTACACCTATATGTTTGCGTGGGCGTTTGATCAGCTTTTTGGCCTGCCCGCGTCGGCCCAGCCGCATCCGAATGTCGGTTCGGTATCGCCAAATGACGCTGCCGAGCCGGCCAATGACTCGGCGCGGTGTTCGTAATGACTAGGATGGCTTCATCCGCTGCAGCGAAAGGAAAATCAGTGATCTCCGACATTCTTGCCGAGGCTAAAGACAAGCTTGAAGGTGCCGTTCAGCACGCCATGGATGAATTTGGCAACATCCGCACTGGCCGCGCCAACCCCGGCCTGTTCGACAAGATTCCGGTCGACTATTACGGCACCCCGACCCCGATCGGTCAGCTCGCCTCGCTGCAAGTTCCCGAAGCCCGGATGCTCGTTATCACTCCCTACGACAAGTCGGTGATTAAAGAGATCGAGAAGGCAATTGTTGCGCAGCCGAACCTGGGCGTGAACCCCACCAACGACGGCAATTTGATCCGCGTGGTGATGCCCGAACTCACCAAGGAGCGTCGCCAAGAGTACGTGAAGCTCGCGCGCGACCGTGCTGAAGAGGCGCGCATCGCCGCCCGCAACGTGCGACGCAAGGCAAAGACCGATCTTGAGGCGCTCGAGGGTGAGATCAGCGACGACGAAATCGCCCGCGCCGAGAAAGAACTCGACAAGATCACCAAACAGTACGTCGACCGGATTGACGATGCGTTGAAGGCTAAAGAAGCCGACCTGCTTGAGGTTTAGTCACCGAACTGGACGGTTTTCGTGAGCGCACCCGAGATGAACCGCAGCCCGTTTTCGGGCGAGCGGCAGCGAATCGCTGCTCGGGTGCGCTCGTTTAATTCGCGCGTTAACGAGCGCAGTGGTCGTGATCTGTTCAAGGCCACCGCGGTGGGAGTGGGACTGATTGGGTTGATGACCGTCAGTCTGGTGTTTGATAAGCGCTGGTTTGTGCTGGTGGGAACCGGGTTTGTGCTCGCACTGGTGGTAGAGCTTATTACCGCGATGCGTAGCGCCGGGCTGTACGTGCCGCGTGTTCCGTCGGCGCTGGTACCTATTGGTGTGGTGCCGCTGGGTTATTTTTATGGGCCGTCATGGCAGTGGGCTGGACTGCTGCTCGGGCTGCTGCTGGTGAGCGTGTGGCGGCTGGCTGCAAGTTGGTTTGACTCGTCGCTACCCAGGGGGCGAGGCCTCGGGCGCGATCTGTCTTCGAGCGCATTCGTGCAGCTGTACCTGACCTTTTTGGGGTCGTTTACCGTGCTGCTGGCGGCGCAACCGCGTGGTGAGCTGTGGGTGTTGACCTTCGGGGCTGTGGTCGTGTGCGTGGATACCGGGGCCTATATGTTCGGGATGCGCTTCGGGCGCACGCCGCTGGCGCCGCGCATCAGCCCAAGTAAAACCTGGGAAGGAATTATCGGCGGTGGGATCGCGGCCATGGTGGTCGCGGTGATCGCCTGCGCGTTCATCCTCGATCTGCCGTGGTGGTTTGGTCTCATCATGGGGCCGATGCTGACGATCACGGCGGTGGCGGGCGATCTCACCGAGTCGATGGTAAAGCGCGACCTGGGGATTAAGGATATTTCGAATTGGCTGCCGGGCCACGGTGGATTCTTTGACCGTTTCGACTCGATGTTGCCGTCGGGGGCGATGGCTTTTGCGCTGTATTTTTGGTCGGCACCGCTGATGCAAGTGAACGCCTAGCGAGGAATGGCACAATAGGAACCGTGACGAATCAAACCCCGTTTCCCACCGCGCCCCGTGGTGAGCTCGGTTACGACCGTGAAGAGGTCGACCGGGCGCTGCGAGTGGCTCGCGAACGCTATGAGAATTTTGACAACGGCTCGGGCGGTAAGCGCCTGACCGCGAAGAGTATCCGTCACACAGCTTTTACCATGCGCAAGCGTGGCTATTCAGCTCCGCACGTGGATGCGGCGCTCGAGCGGCTCGAGGATGCGGTAGCGGTGCGCGAACGCGAAGAACGTGTCGCCCAGCTTGGACGCCAACAGTTTGACTCTGAGGTGAAGGAAGCCGCTCGCGCAGTGCTGAAGCGTGTGCAGCGCGAAAAGGGAGAGCGGTTCCGTCGAGTGTCGGTGCTGCAGCGTGGCTACTCGGTGGATGAGGTTGACGAGTTTTGTGATCAGATCGACCAGTTTCTGCGCGGCAAACAACCTATGACGCTGCGCCAGGCGCGCGGGGTGGCGTTCACTTCGAAGCGTCGCGGTTACGACGAGGGTCAGGTTGATCTGTTGATTGACGCACTCGTCGATGTGATGCTCGCGATTCGCTAACGCGGCCGAGCGGTATTTGTGTCGACAGGGTGCATCCGCGGCACTGCATCCTGGGAGTTTCCCTCCGGCCGCTACCGTTCCGTTGTTATTTCGTGACCTTTCCGTTACCGTTGATGCTATTGCTCCCAAACGGAAGGTGACCAAAATGAGCCAGCTGCAGCGTACCGGTGCCACCCGAGCTGCGCGTCCTGCTGCTCTCACTGCGGCCCGCCGCAACCGCATGATTGCAGGCTCGATTGGTGCTTGCGTGACTGCCGGTATCGCCCTGACGGCGATTTTCCACACCAACGCGCCCGCCCCCACCGCACAGGCAGTTGAGCTGCCTTCGGTAGCAGAGATTTCTGCGGCGAACTCGCAGTCGTACCAGTCGAACCTCGGCGCGGTGGTGCCGGTTGAGCGCAAAGAAAAGGTCAGCACCGAGCTTGAACCTGAGCCCACTCCCGAGCCCGAACCCGAGCCTGAGCCGGTAGCGTCCGACTCGGGTGAGTCGACCGCAGACAGCGGCAACTCGAGTCAGGAGCCGGCTGAACCGTCGCATGTTCCCTACAGTGGCGGCGGATCGAAGAGCGAGTGGATGGCCGCCGCGGGTATTCCCGAAGATCAGTGGGGTGCCGCCGACGCGCTCATCTCACGCGAGTCGGGCTGGAACCCAGACGCCGTGAACCCATACAGCGGTGCCTGCGGTCTGGTGCAGGCGCTACCCTGCAGCAAGATTCCGGGCCAATGGAACAACCCGGTTGACGCTCTGCGCTGGGGTAACGGCTATGTGAATTCGCGCTACGGCAGCTGGAATGCCGCGCTTGCCCACAGTAACGCCAACGGCTGGTACTAAGCCGTAACCTAAGAAGTGTTGGTTCGGGCACAGCAATGCTGTGCCCGAACCTCTTTTGTATGCCCGAATGCTTGTGCTACCGCCCCATTACACTGGAAGCTATGTCAGCGCAGCGTAACCGGTCGGGCCGCGGCAGCCGGCGACGCCACAATAAGTGGCACACCGAACCCGAACCCCTCGACATTGGCCGCATCCGGGGCGCAATGCGGCGCACCGAGGCACGTCACGGGGCCGAATGGACGGTGCAACCAATCCGCGCTGAGCGTGCACAAAAGCCCTACCGGTGCCCGGGCTGCGGGCGTGAAGTGGGTATTGGGGTGGCACATGTGGCCGTGTGGCGTGCCGACAGCATCATGGGAGATGAATCGGCACTGGCCGATCGCCGGCACTGGCACACTCCGTGCTGGCAGCGCTGGTAGTGCGACCGGTGCGACGCTAGCGTTCGTCCTGTACCGGGATGATGACCTCTTCGACGATGATCATGATGCTCGCCGCCACCGGGATAGCGATGAGAGCGCCGAGCAGACCCAGCAGCGTACCGCCGGTGAGCGCCGCAATCACCACGATAGATCCGGGCACCTTCACCGCTGAAGACATGATGCGCGGCGACAGCACATACGCTTCGATCTGCATATACACGAGGTAGTAAATCGCACAGATCCACCACACCGAAGATTCGGGTGTGGCTAGCAGCAGCTGTGCGATGACGATGAGCGCGGAGGCAGAGATCGTACCGACCATCGGAATGAGAGACCCGAGAAATGCCAGCACCGCGAACACCATCGGCATGGATGCATCAATGATGGTCAGGAAGATGAACGACAGCACACCGTTGACTGCAGCGAGCCCGATCTGGCCCATCACATACTTACCAACCGAACCAGTAACCTTTTCGGTGATGCGTGCCACGGTGGCTCGTTTTGAGCCTGGCGTGAGCCGGTAAAACGCCCGCTTGAGCGAGTTCATGCTGGTGATGAAGTAGGTCATCAGAATGAACACGATCATTGCGCCGAACAAGCCGTTAACGATGCCCACGCCCACCTGCAGCACACCGCCGGTGATGGCCCCGGCATTTTTCTGCAGCCAGGCGGTGCCCTCGGCAATCACCTTGTTGATATCGAGCAGTGGGAAAGTGTTGCGCGCCCACTCAGCGATATTCGAGTTGATGAGGTCGTTCAGGATGGCGCCGTAGCGCACACCGATCTCATTCACCTGTTCTGATACCGAGGGCACGATGGCCCACACCACGAGCGCCACCGCTCCCGCGACGAACACAATTGTTGCCAGCATTGCCAGCGGTCGCGGCCAGCGGCGGCGCTCGAGCCATGCGATCAGCGGTTCAAACCCCAGCGCCAGAAACAGTGCAGCACCGATATAGGTGAGCACAGTCGATAGCGACGAGAGCATGCCGGCGAGAAAGACCGCCAGCAGCACACCGATCGCACCGAAAAATCCGACGCGGACGGGGTTCTCGATCTGCATTATGACTTTTTAGTCTTGGTGGGTTCGGAGTCGTTTTGAGCTGCCGGCTCGGAAGGTTTGGCTGACTGCTGTGGGGTTGGAATATTGAGCTGTTGGAAAACTGCGCGCATCTGGTCAAGATAGCCGATAACCTCGTCGCGTTCATCTTGCAACTCGCGAAGACGACGTTCGGCGTCGGCAGTTTGGGCGCGGCTGCGCTCTTCGAACTCGCGGGCGCGCTCGCGTGCCTGGCGGTTTGCCTGCTCGAGCAGGGTTGCGGCGCGACGTTCGGCCGACTCGATTGTTTCTTGCGCTCGGGCGCGAGCGTCGGCTGAGACTTTGTTCGATTCGCGTCGCACCTGTTCGCTGCGCTGGTTGAGATCGGCCAGCTGTTCGGTGGCCTCGTCAATCATGCGCTTAGCTGCAGCCTCGGCGTTGCGTCCGGCAGCGACCAGTTGCTTCTCAAGTTCGTTTCGCTTGGTGGTTAGCTCAACTTCTTGCTTCGAGCGTGCCTCTGCCAGCTCGCGCATGACCGTTTCGCGCTGTTCACTCAGCTCGGCGTTGAGTCGGGTGCGCAGTTCGTTCTGTTCGCGTTCGAGGGCGTGGTGCACTTCGTCGCTTTCGAGTTCGGCCTGGGCACGCAGATCGGCTGCCTCTCGTTCGGCGATCTCACGCAGCGCGGCGGTTTCACGCTCGGCCTGTTCGCGCAGCGACTGCGCTTCCGACTCTGCCTCGGTGCGCAGGCGGGTCAGCTCGGCGTTGAGCGTTTCGCGAGCGGTGCTGGTTTCGCGGTCGAAACGAGTTTGGGCTTCGCTGAGCTCTTTCTCTTGCTGGTGGCGACGCTGCGCCAGCTCGTTCTCAAGCTCGGCGCGGCGTTCAATGAGGTCGCGCTTGAGGGCTTCGCGGCCCTGCTCAACTTCGGCGGTGCCGGTGAGGCGAAACTCTTCGAATGTGCGCTGCTGTTCGGCGAGCTTGGCGAGCGATTCGGCCAGCTCGGTTTCGTGCTTCTGACGCTGCCGGGCGATTTCTTCGTTGACGGCGGCACGGGCGGCAGCGATTTCGCGGTCGGTTGAGTGCCGACGCTCGCGCAGTTCAGCGGTGATCTGGTTTTTGACCGACTCAATTTCGCTCTCTTGGTTTTGGCGGGTGAGTTCGGCTTCCTGGGTGGCGTTTTCGACGAGCTGGTCGGCGGTCGACTGTGCCTCGGCCTGAATGCGACGGGCGGATGCGTCAGCCTCGCCGGTCACACGTTCGGAATAGTCGTTGGCGTCTTGCTGCACTTTGAGTGCGTTCTGGCGTGCCTCGCTCAGCAGGCGATCGGCTTCACGGTTGGCATCTGCGATGAGTCGGGCCGCCTGCTCTTCAGCCGTGGCGAGCGTACCGGCAAGTCGGGTGCCAAGGCCCGCATAGGTGGGAGCATCGTTCTCTTTGAGTGCCTGCTGTAGTTCGGAGTTGCGCTTGGTGAGTCGCTGGAGTTCGTTCTCGCGATCCCGCAGCATGCGGGAAGCCTGCTGTGACTCGTTTTCAAGCTGTTTAATGCGCTGCTTGAGCTGCGCGATTGCCTCGTCTACCTCTTCACGGATGTACCCGCGCATCGCAATGGTGAAATTGAAGTCATCCACTCGAATCAAACCTCCCGGTAAAGTTGCCGACGCCGTGCGTCTACGCTCGGGCAAGAGCCTAGTGTGCCCCCGTAACCCGAAATTTACATATCGAAAAAAGTGGCCGTGGCCGGCCGTATTGACCTTCTGCCCAGGTGAAAACAGGGTGCTGGTTTAAAATTGAGCACCCGTTCGGTAACCAAGAGTTGGGCAATCGGTCGGATACGGAGGAGAACTGGTGCGATTTATTCTGTCTGCGCTTGCGGCGGTGGCCGGTGCCGTGCTGTTGACGATTGGTCTGATGCAGTTCTCGGAGGCAGCCGCTATTGATTCGATTACTGCCAGTGGCGAATCGCAGTCTGATGCGCCGGTGCTGGTACTTGATGAAAAGGTGCTGTCGTCACACGCCGGCGCCCAGTCGATCAAGATTTCCGGTGACGGCAAGATTGCTGTAGCCATCGGT
This sequence comes from uncultured Gulosibacter sp., assembly GCF_963509965.1. Taxonomy (NCBI): domain Bacteria; kingdom Bacillati; phylum Actinomycetota; class Actinomycetes; order Micrococcales; family Microbacteriaceae; genus Gulosibacter; species uncultured Gulosibacter sp. The sequence continues at coordinate 49,097 of NZ_CAUPDE010000003.1, read as the reverse complement.
CGCACCAGTGATGTGCGCGGTTGGGTTGGCGAGGCCAAACACGATGTCATCAGCCTCGGCCCGAGCGCTGATGGCCATGCCGACCAAGAAGCTTTGGAGTTTACCTCCGCCGGTTCCGAAACCAAGGTGCCGAATCCTCTCAATAGCGATCTGTGGATCGAAACCATCGAGGGTGATGGTGAACTGACGATTAACACCGTTGTCGCACCCGGCTACTCGATGCTGATTGCGAGCGATGGTGCGCATCCGGCACCGTCGAAAGTGGCAATCACTTGGCCGTTCGGAGGGTACGCTCCGCTGTCGGGGCCGCTGATTGTCTCGGGCGCGGTGCTGCTGGTGGTGGCTGGGCTGCTGCTGTGGTGGGCGCTGGCCGCGCGTCGACGCGCGCAACGCCGCCAGGTGGTTGCGCCGGTGGTGCCGGTCGAAAAGGCCGAAGTAGCGGAGCAGGCAGAGGCTGCTGGTGAGGGCGACGAATGGTCGGCCGTGCACTGGGACGAACAGGTGGCGGCCAGCGAAATCGCCGAAGCCGAGACCGCGCGGCGCGATCACGAGATCGATATCGAACTTGAGTCAACCCCCGACCTCGATCTGTCCACACCCTTCCAGCCACGCGATGCTGCCGAAGAGCCGCTGCCGACTTCAGAAATCCCGATCATTCGCGATACTGAGCCGGTAGCTCATGACTGGCACGAGGCATCGCAGCACCACGATGCCGAGCCGGTCGCGTCGGTATCCGATCCGGTCGTGGTCGACGAGCCGGTCGCGTCGGTATCCGAACCGGTCGTGGTTGACGAACCGGATACGCCGCAGTGGCAGCGAGCCGACGAGTTGTTTGGTCACACCGCATCCCCCGTGGCTGGAGTGGCACTGCCGACCATACCCGAGGCCAACACTGAGCCGCAGCCGCCCGCTCAACCGGAGCCGCCCGCTCAGCCTCAGCCTACCTTCGCACCAGAACCGGTTGTTGATAAGCCCGCCGAACCGACGCCCGACGATGAAGACTCGAAGTGGAAGCGTCCCCGCGGTCGCAATCGCTCGCACGCACCCAAACAGGTGTTCTTCGTCGCGCCCGTGCTGCTGGCGGGCGCCCTCGCGCTGGCCGGCTGCGCGCCGCAATACTGGCCGCAGACCTGGACAGGCACCGAAATCGCCCCCACCGGCACCCCCACATCCGAGGCGGATGCGGCCATCATGGACGAGGGCGCTCACTATCCGGTGCTCTCGGTTGAACGTGCCGACAAGATCATTGCCGATGCCGGCGCACTCGCTAAAGAAGCCGATAAGCAGCTCGACGCCAAACTGCTCGAATCGCGCTTTGCCGGCGACGCGCTCGCCGAGCGCCAGGCACTGTATAAGGCACAGCGCGCCGACGGTGAGCTACCCGGGCCGGTGCCGTTCCCAACCGGCAAGGTCGCGTATCTGGTGCCGGATGCGAAACAGGATTGGCCGCGCACGGCTTTTGCTGTGATTAACGCCACCTCTGATGGCCTGGCCGATGCCGTACCGTTCGGTGCGGTGCTGGTGCAGCAGACTGCGCGCGAGGGATATCGCATCACCTCGCTGGTGCAGCTCGAGCCCGGTGTTGAACTGCCCGAAGCGGCACCCGTTGAGATCGGTGCCACACCGCTATCGCAACTGGTTGACGGGCTCGCCCACAAACCCGACCAGATTGCTGCAGAATACGCCGACATCATCAGCAAGGGCGACAAGTCGGAGCACGCCGAGAAGTTCGCTGCCGACAACGATTCGCTCCGCAAACAGGTAAACGATGCCTATCGCAAGAGCGAGCGTGACGGCGTCGACGCACAGGTCGCCAAACTCGACTTCAGCTATTCGGCAAGCGACACAAAGCCGGTCGGAGTGACCACACTTGACGGTGGCGCAATTGTTGCCGTCTCAATTCGCGAATCCGAAAGGCTCAGCGCCGTCAACGACCGCTCGCGTATCTCGGTAGCCGGCCGCACCGCTGCCCTTGCTGGCAAAGACAATTCAGAGTTTGGTTTCGAGCGGGTTTATACCGATCAGCTTCTGTTCTACATCCCCTCGGAAAAATCTGGTGGCAAGGTGATGTTCCTTGGTGCCTCGCAGGCGATGACCGGTGCCCGTGAACTTACAAAGGATGAGGTAAATACCAATGGCTGACGACCAGGCAAACGACGGTTCAACTCCGATTGCAGGCAGCGGGGGAGCGGTCGATCTGAGCACACTCGCTGGCGCTGCCGGGGCACAGCAACCTCAGCCCGCCCGGGCCGGATCTTCTCACACATCCGAGCCGCAGCCGGCTGACGCCGCCCCGTCGGTAGGTCAACCCGGTGCCCCGCAGCAGATTCCGCTGCCCGATGTTGTTATCGAGGGCTCCGACACCGAACTCGAACAGTTTGCACAGCTGTCGACCGTGCTGCCAGTGCTGGTGCAGATGCACGCCAGCTGGTCGCACGAGTCGAGCGAACTCGTGCCCGTGCTCGAGCAGGTGGTTCGCGCCGCGAACGGCCGCATTGCGCTGCTGCGCATCGACCTCGACGAGCATCCGCATCTGGGTCGGCAGCCGCAAACTCTCGCGCTTTTTGCCGGTCAGCCCATGCCGCTGTTTAACGGCAACCCGCCACGCGAGCAGATCGAGCAGCTCGTGGCTGAGCTGATTCAAGCGGCCACCCAGCGCGGAATGACCGCAACTATTGCGGCCGGTGCCTCACCGGCTGCGCCGGCTGCCGAACCCGAGCTGCCACCGCTGCACCAGGCTGCCCGCGACGCGCTTGAGCGTGGCGACATTGCCGCCGCCCAGCAGGCGTATGAGCAGGCTCTCGCCGAACAGCCCGGCGACAATGCTGCCCGCACCGGCCTCGCGCAGGTGCGACTACTGGGACGATTGCAGGGGAAGACGCTCGCCGAGATTCGTGAGCGTGCCGCCGAGAACCCGAACGACCTTGCATCGCAGCTTGAGGTTGCCGATCTCGATCTGTCGGGAGGGCATGTCGATGACGCCTGCAACCGGTTGCTGGCGCTGTTTAACAGCGTGGCTGCCGAAGGTAAGACGGCGATTCGCGAGCGGTTGCTCGAATACTTCGAAGTGGTTGGTAACGAGGATGCACGTGTGCAGCGGGCACGCCAGCAACTGACGAACCTGCTGTTTGCGTAGTTCGTTACCGAACGTCGCGGGGCCGGTTACGCATCCAGATGCGTAACCGGCCCCGTTGTTTGTGCGGTCAGCTGCCGGCCGGTTGCTACAGCTAGTCGACCGGTTTCAAGAACGTGGCGCCCAGTGGTGGGATACGCAGTGTCAGCGACTGTGCGTGTCCCTGCAGCGGCGCCGCCGGGTCGGCCAGTAGGTCGCTCGGGTTGACGACTCCCGAGCCGCCGTAACGCAGATCATCCGAGTTGAGCACCTCGTGCCACGCACCAACAGTGGGCACACCGACGCGGTAGTCGTCGAGCACGCTGTTCGAGAAGTTGTAAACACACAGCAGTTCGCCGCCGCCGCGGTCGCGACGAATGAAGGTGATGACACTGTGCGTGGCGTCGTCAGCCGACCCCCACTGCAGCCCCGCCGGGTCGTTGTCGAGCTCCCACAGAGCCGGGGTGTCACGGTAGAGCTGGTTGAGATCGCTCACCCAGCGCTGAATACCGGCGAAGGTGGGGTTATCGAGCAGCCACCAGTCGATGCCACGCTGTTCACTCCATTCGTTGGGTTGGCCGATTTCCTGCCCCATGAACAGCAGTTGCTTACCGGGGTGGCCCCACTGGTAGCCGTAAAACACGCGCATATTTGCGGCCTTCTGCCAATCGTCACCGGGCATCTTCGTCCACATCGAGCCCTTGCCGTGCACCACCTCATCGTGCGAGATCGGCAGCATGTATTGCTCGCTCCAGGCATACACGAACGAGAAGCTGAGATCGCCCTGGTGATAGCTGCGGTGGATGGGGTCACGCGAGATATAGCGCAGGTTGTCGTTCATCCAGCCCATGTTCCACTTGAGACCGAACCCGACGCCGCCCCAATCGGTGGGCCGGGTGATGCCCGGAAAGCTGGTTGATTCTTCGGCGATCATGACGATGCCGGGGTAGAGCTTGTAGGCGGTGGCGTTGACCTCTTTCAAGAAGTCGATCGCCTCGTAGTATTCGCGGCCGCCATCGGCATTGGGTAGCCAATTGTCACGCGAGTAGTCGCGGTAGATCATCGAGGCGACAGCGTCGACGCGCAGCCCGTCGATGTGAAACTCCTCGAGCCAGTACAGCGCGTTGGCGACGAGGAAGTTGCGCACCTGCGAATTGCCGTAGTCGAACACCAGCGTGCCCCAGTCGAGCTGTTCGCCAAGGCGCGGGTCGGGATGCTCGTAGAGCGCCTGCCCATCAAAGCGGGCCAGCCCGAATGAGTCTTTCGGGAAGTGCCCCGGCACCCAGTCCATCAGCACGCCATAGCCGGCCTGATGCAGCCGGTCGATCAGGTAGCGCAGTTCGTCGGGTGAGCCGAGCCGTGAGGTGGGGGCGAAATACCCGGTGACCTGGTAGCCCCACGAACCACCGAAGGGGTGCTCTGCTAGCGGCATGAACTCGACGTGTGTGAAGCCGGTCTGGTCGAGGTAGTCGATGAGTTCATCAGCCAGCTCGACATAGCTGAGCCCCGGTCGCCACGACATGGCGTGCACCTCGTACACGCTCATGGGCGAGTTGTGGGGGTCGGTGGCAGCGCGACGCTCCATCCAGGCGCTGTCATTCCACTCGTATGTGTTGGTGGATGCGATCACGGATGCGGTGTGTGGCGGGCGTTCGGTGTGGCGGGCCATTGGGTCGGCCTTGTCGATCCAGTTGCCCTCGGCGGTGAGGATCTGAAACTTGTAGGTGGCGTAGGCGCTCACACCGGGGATGAACAGCTCCCAAATGCCGCCCTCGTTGAGTCGGCGTAGCGCGTGCTTGGCGCCGTCCCAGTCGTTGAACGAACCGACTACTCGCACGGCGGTGGCGTGCGGTGCCCACACGGTGAACGAGGTGCCGGCGACGGCGGCGTGGGTGCCCCAGTGCTCACGCACATGTGCACCCATCACTTCCCAGAGCCGCTCGTGCCGCCCCTCGCCGATGAGAAAAAGATCGAGGTCGCCGATGCTGGGCAAGAAACGGTAGGGGTCGTCTTCGAGGTGTTCGACACCGTCGGCGTACTCGGTGGCGATCTGGTAGTCGTCGAGGCCGCGGGTGTGGGTGCCCTGCCAGATGCCATGTGCAAGGTGGGTGAGTGCCACGCGTTCACCGCTGGTGGCGAGCACGACGGTGACCGACTCGGCCAGCGGGCGGCGCACTCGAATGACTACTGGGGCTTCGGTATCACCCACCGCATCGGTGGGGTCGAGCAGGTGCTGGCCGAGCACGCCGTGCGGGCCGTTGTGCCGCCCTTCGGCGAGAGCGAGGAGCTCGGCATCGGGGATGACGGGCGGGTTGAGGTTCGGCAGTGTGCTCATGGGAGTCCTCTCGTCAGCAACTGTATTCAGGCTAGCGTTTACAGATGAGCGCCGGCCGACTGCAGCTGCAGCCGACCGGTGCTTCGAGAAGGATGCGTGCTAGTGCTGCACGCGCAGAATGTGGGCCTGGCCGGGGCCGAGACGAATGTAGTTGGCGTCGGCCCACTCCCACACCGCACCCGACAGCAGGTCTTCTACCAGGAACCGGCTGCCGGGTAGCTTGCCGAAGCTTGTGGGGTCGAGGTGCAGGGTCGACTCGACCGTGTCGTGGAAGTTGAGGTTGACGACCACGATGATCGAGTTCGGGGCGCCCGATTCGGTGTGGGCACCGTCGAGGTGCTTCGAGAAAGCGTAGAGCTGGTCGGTGTCGGCGTAGTGCGCCACATAGTTGCGCAGTTGCGCGAGTGCAGGCTGGCTGTGGCGGATCTCGTTGAGCCGACGAATCAGCGGCGCAATTGATTGCCCGGTGGCTTCGGCGGTGTCCCAATCGCGCTGTTTGTACTCGTATTTCTCGTTGTCGATGTTTTCTTCGGAACCTGGACGGGCAACGTTTTCGATGAGCTCATACCCCGAGTACACCCCCCAGTTGGTGCCGGCCATCGCGCCGATCACGGCGCGAGCTTCGTAGGCGGGGCGACCTCCCTGCTGCAGGTATTCGGTGAGAATGTCGGGAGTGTTCACGAAGAGGTTGGGGCGCATGAATGAGCTGGTCTCGTGTGAGATCCAGTTCATGAACTCGTGCAGTTCGTCACGGCTGTTACGCCAGGTGAAGTATGAGTACGACTGCTGGAATCCGGCCTTGGCGAGCGCGGTCATCACGGCCGGCCGGGTGAAAGCTTCGGCGAGGAAGATCACCTCGGGGTGTTCGGCATTGATTTCGTGGATGAGCCACTCCCAAAACTGCAGCGGCTTAGTGTGTGGATTGTCGACACGGAAGATTTTTACGCCCTGCGCGATCCAGAACTGTACCGTTTCGAGCACTTCGGTGTAGAGACCGTTGCGGTCGTTGTCGAAGTTGAGCGGATAAATGTCTTGATACTTTTTCGGCGGGTTTTCGGCGTAGGCGATGCTGCCGTCGGCGAGAGTGGTGAACCATTCGGGGTGTTCACTCACCCACGGATGGTCGGGGGTTGCCTGCAGCGCGAGATCGAGTGCGACCTCGAGGCCGAGTGCTTCGGCGCGGCGGCGGAAGGCAACAAAATCGTCAACGGTGCCAAGGTCGGGATGCACATCCCGGTGTCCGCCGGCTGCGGCGCCAATTGCCCAGGGCGAACCGGGGTCGTTGGGGCCGGCGGTGAGCGTGTTGTTTGGTCCCTTGCGGTTGGTGAGCCCGATGGGGTGAATCGGGGGCAGATAAACCACGTCAAACCCCATTTCGGCGACACCGTCGAGGCGTTCGCTAGCCGTGGCGAAGGTGCCGGAAGTCCACGAACCGTCACCGTTGGGGCGGGCACCCTCAGAGCGCGGGAAGAACTCGTACCAGGCACCGAACCCGGCGCGGAGCCGTTCTACCTTGAGCACACGCTCGGCCGATTTGGTGACCAGCGACCGCACCGGGTGTTCGTGCAGGTGGCGCTGGATTGCGGCCGTGGTGAGCGTCGCCAGGCGCGTGTTTGCGGGAATCGAGGTGTCGCGTGCCTGCTTGATAGCGGCGCGCAGCTGGTTGCCGACGGCCGGTGCTGTGGCGAGTGCTTCGCGGTTGGCGGCGGCTCGCTCAACCACTCGGGCTCCCTCTTCGAGCATCAGCTCAACATCGATGCCGGCGGGCACTTTGATCGTGGCGTTGTGCATCCAGGTGGCGTAGTCGTCGCCGAACGCCTCCACATACCAGCGGTGGTCGCCGGTTGCCTGCACTTGTACGGTGGTCACCCATTCGTCAAGGCCGGGGCGACCTGCGTGCATCCGAATGCGGCGCGACTGCCCCTGCGGGTCGGTGAGCACCAGCTGCGTGCCGATCACGTCGTGCCCCTCGCGGAAAGCGACACATGAGAACGGCACCACTTCGCCCTGGTAAGCCTTGGCGGGGAAAAGATTGTCGGTGATCTGTGGGCGCAGGTCGAGAATCGGGATGCGGCCGATCACGGGTTCGTAACCGCTACCGGGGAAGGCTTGTGCGCGCTCGGGGGCTGCGCCAGTTTCGGGGCGGCGCAGCGGAAGGCGGGGAGGGAACTGGTTCGATGCAGGTTTTTCAGCCACGGTTTCGACGCTAGCAAGTTCGGGTAACCGCGCATGGGCACTAGCTGAACGCCCGCCGTGCCGCCGCTACGGCAGCGGGATCGGCGCGGTGTTCCCGGTGATGGCGCGGTGATTGACGGCGTATACCCGCATCGACGGGCCGGTGACATGCAGTCGCTGGCCGGGCGCGGCGATCGCCATCGAATCGGTGCGCAGATGCTGCACATCATCGATGGCTGAGTCCCACAGCAGTCGGTATTCGGCAACGCCATCAACGCTCGGCAGCCGGAACGGAGCGGGATCGTTGACGCCGTGCACCACCACGAGCAGCCGGTCGACTCCTTCGGTGAGCTTCATCGAAGCCAGATACTGCACCGACCGGGTTTGTGGCGAGTTCCACTCCCACTCAGGCATGGGCTCGCCGAGCGCGTCGAACCATTCGAGCGTGGTGGAATGTTCGCTCAGTTCACGGCCGTGGTTGTAGTGGGTGGGGCGCAGCACGGGGTGTTCGGCACGAATCTTCAGCAGCAGCTGCACGTGATTAATGCGGTCGCGTGCCTGCTTGTTCCAGTTCCAGTGCACCCACGACATTTCATTGTCTTGGTTGTAGGGGTTGTTGTTGCCCTGCTGCGAGCGGCCGAACTCGTCACCGGCAGTGATCATCGGCACCCCGGCCGAGATGAGCAGTGTGCCGAAGAGGTTGCGCGCTGCCAGGCGGCGCAGAAAGAGTGTCTGTTCGTCGGTGGTGTCGCCCTCATAACCGAAGTTGTACGAGTGGTTGTCGTTGCTGCCGTCGCGGCCCAGTTCGCCGTTGAGCAGATTGTGTTTGGTGTTGTAGCTCACCAGATCTTGCATGGTGAACCCGTCGTGCGCGGTCACGAAGTTAATGCTCGCCACCGGGCCGCGTTCGTCGGCAAAGCGATTGGATGAACCCGCGAGCGCGGTTGCCAGCTTGCCCACCCCTTCGCGGTGGTGGCCGGTGATGCGGGCCTGTGCGAAGCTCGAAACCCAGAAGCGGCGCACTCGGTTGCGGTATTGGTCGTTCCACTCCGACCATCCCAGCGGGAAATTACCGGTCTGCCAGCCGCCGAGCCCCACATCCCACGGCTCGGCGATGATTTTGGCGTTGGCCAGCCGCGGATCAGAAACGATTGCCTGCAGCAGTGGGTGGTCGCGGTGATATTCGTGGTGTTCGTTGCGGCCAAGTGTCGGGGCGAGGTCGAAACGGAAACCGTCGACGCCGAACTCTTCATGCCAGTACCGCAGCGAGTCGAGCACGAGCTGCTGCACCACCGGCTGTGAGGTGTCGACCGAGTTGCCGCATCCGGTGACATCGTTGAGTCGACCGTTGTCGCCGAGCCGGTAGTAGACGGCATTGTCGATGCCGCGAAAAAGCACCTGCGGGGCATTGTCGTGTTCGTCGGCGGTGTGGTTGTACACCACATCCAGGATGACCTCGAGCCCGGCGTCGTGGAACGTGCGCACCATTTCTTTAAACTCGCGGGCAATTGCCTCGGGCCCGGCCTGGCGGGCGGCTTCGGATGCATAGGGCGCGTGTGGGGCGAAGAAACCGAGCGTGTTGTAACCCCAGTAGTTCGTGAGCTGCTGCTGGCGCAGATGCTGTTCGCTACCGAATGCCTGCACCGGAAGGAATTCAACCGCGGTGACGCCGAGCTGTTTGAGATAGGCGATGATGTCTGCGTTGGCGAGCCCCGCATAGGTGCCGCGCAGTGGTTCGGGCACGAATTGCGCAAGTTGCGTGTACCCGCGCACATGCAGTTCGTAGATGACGGTGTCTCGCATGGGCGTGTTGGGGCGAGATGTTGCACCCCAATCGAACTCGTCGTCGGCCACCACCACGGCAACCCAGCGGGGCGTGGTGTCGCTACCGATGTTTTCGACGTGGCGAGCGTAGGGGTCGAGACTCGTGGTGAACCGGTCGAAGCGGTGGGCCGTTCCCTGGGGGCCGTCAACCCGCAGCGCATAGCGGCGGCCGGGGCGCAGTTCGGCGGTGGTGACCTCCCAGGTTTCACCCATGCGGTGCATGGGCAGTGAAAACTGTTCGGCACCGCCTTCGAAGAGCACGAGATCCATGGCGGTGGCGTGACGGCTCCACACTCGCAAGCGGCCGCCGGATTCGGTGAGTGTTACGCCAAGATCGGCAAAGTCTGGTGTGGTCATGAAAATCCTCAGCAGGTCACGGCCAAACTGCTCGGCCGTCAGCGGACACCGCAAGAGTTTAACCGGCTGCAGATGTCAGAATGTCATGCATGGTTGCTTATCTTGACTATGCCGCGACCGCACCCATGCATCCGGCCGCCAAGGCGGCGCTGGTGGCAGCGGTTGACCAGATCGGAAACCCGGGCTCGATTCACACGCACGGCCAACATGCCCGCCGCGCGCTCGAACGTGCCCGGGCAGCGATAGCGGCTTCGCTTGGCGCCGAGCCGGTTGAGACCGTACTCACCTCGGGTGGCACCGAAAGCGACAACACGGCCATTCAGGGACTGTGGCATGCGCGTAACCGCGATGCTGAGCGACCACGCATCATCACCACCGCGATCGAACACAATGCGGTGCTCGATACGGTGGCCTGGATGCGTGACCATTACGGTGCCGAAGTGGTGATCGTGCCGGTTGACACGACGGGTGTGATTGATCTGGATGCGCTGGAGCGCGAACTCGACGATCGCACGGCACTGGTGGCCATGCTGCACGTCAACAATGAGATTGGCACGGTGCAGCCGGTGCGCTCGGTCGCCAAACTTGCGAACGCGGCCGGAGTGCCGGTGCACATCGACGCGGTGGCGAGCTACGGCTCGCTGCCGGTGTCGCTGCACGAGTGGGGTGTGACCTCGATTGCGGTTTCGGCGCACAAGGCTGGTGGCCCGGTGGGCATCGGTGCGCTGGCGCTGCGCCGCGGCACCAAACTCGACCCGCTCATCCATGGCGGCGGACAGCAGTACGGGCTGCGATCGGGCACCCAGAACATGGCGGGTGCGGTCGCGTTTGGTGCCGTTGCCGAGCTCATTGCTGATGAGCAGTGGCTGGCTGAGCATGCCGCCAAGTTGCGTGAGCGGCGCGATCGGGTGATTGAGATTGTGCGTGAGGCCGTGCCCGACGCGATCCTCACCGGTGCCGACCCCGATGCGACGCTCAACGACGGCGGTGTCGAGGTGGCGGCTCGGGTGCCCGGTAACGCCCACTTTCTTTTCCCCGGCTGTCAGGGTGATTCGCTCGTGTACCTGCTGGATGTGGCGGGTGTTTCGGTATCGACCGGTTCGGCCTGTCATGCCGGTATTCCCGAGGCCAGCCACGCGGTCATTGGCTGCGGCTACCAGAACGAGCAGGCGCTGGGCGCGCTGCGGATGACCGTGGGTGCGCAGACCAGCGACGACGAACTCGAGGCGCTCGCCAAAGTGCTGCCCGAGGCGTATGAGCGCGCCCGCAAAGCCGGGTTCTCGCACCGCGAGGTGTAGCGGCTCTTACACTGGTACCCATGAAGGTACTGGCGGCAATGAGCGGTGGGGTCGACTCGTCGGTGGCAGCTGCGCGCGCCGTCGACGCGGGACACGACGTGGTTGGTGTGCATCTGGCACTCTCGCGCGCCGGTGGCACTATGCGTGCCGGGTCGCGCGGCTGCTGCACCATCGAAGATGCGGTGGATGCGCGCCGCGTGGCTGACGAGCTCGACATCCCCTTCTATGTGTGGGACTTTTCGGAGCGATTCCGCGAAGACGTGGTTGACGACTTCATTTCAGAATATGCCCAGGGCCGCACCCCAAACCCGTGCCTGCGCTGCAATGAGAAGATCAAGTTCGCGGCACTGCTTGAAAAAGCGCTCGATCTCGGTTTCGACTGTGTGGTGACCGGGCACTATGCGCGGCTGGTCGAGCATCCCGACGGCACTCGCGAGCTGCGCCGCGCCGCCGAACACGACAAAGACCAGTCGTATGTGCTGGCGGTGCTGAATGAGCAGCAGCTGCAGCACTGCTGGTTCCCCCTTGGAGACGACGAATCGAAAGCGCAGGTGCGGGCAGAAGCCGAGCGGCGCGGATTCGTCACCGCCAACAAACCCGATAGCTACGACATCTGTTTCATTCCCGATGGCGACACCCGCACGTGGCTGGGTGATCACATCCCGATGCGCCCCGGCGCCATCGTCGACACGGCTGGCAACCAAATCGGTGAACATGCCGGTGCCGCGGCCTACACCATCGGCCAGCGCAAGGGGCTCAATATCGGTCGACCTGCCCCCGATGGTTCGCCGCGCTTCGTGCTCGGCATCGACACCGAACGCAACGAGGTGACGGTGGGATCGAGGGCCGCGCTCGCGATCGGCGAGGTTTCTGGGCAGCGGTTCAACTGGGCTGGCCCCACGCCGCAGAGTGATCGTTTTGACTGCCTCGTGCAGGTGCGCGCGCACGGTGAGCCGGTGCCGGGAATGTTCGTTCGCCGTGTCGCCGAGATCTTCACCCGCCCCGACGCCACCGAACCCGGAGTCGAGGTGGCAGTGCGGCTGACCGAACCAATTCACGGGGTAGCTCCGGGGCAGACCGCCGTGGTGTACGACGGCGAACGAGTGGTGGGGGCCTTCACCATCGACCGCACCGGGTCGGCCGTCGAAACCGGCGAGTCGGCGCCGGCTGCCTAACCGGGCCCTCTGGCCGGCTTTTATCCGGTGCCGGGCAGCGGCAACTCGCCGCCAGCCCGACTAGACTGGCCGAGCGTGGCGACAGCTGTTCGTCACCGGGCCGACCGGGAAGGGATGGGTTTGCGACCGTGTCAATGAGCACCGGGGGAGCGCGCGATGGCGCCCCACAATTGCGTGACGGTGAGGCACTCGACGAGTTTTTGACGCAGGTTGAACGCTGGGCAAAGCGGTACCCGCACCCCCACGACCGCGAGCGTGCCGGTGCCGACTACGAGTCGAAGTTCACCGACACCGCCGCCGAACTCGCGGCCAAATGTACGCCGAAGGCGCGTAAGTTCGCGGTCGTCGACTGGATCGCCGCCATCTTGATGTGGTTGATCGTTGCGGGCATCGTGCTGGCACTGTCGATTTTGCTGATGCAGCCCGACATGCTCTGGTTCTGGATTTTTGTTGGGGTGGCCGTGGCGATTTTTGGTATCGGGGTGGGCTATGTCTACTTCGACACCACCAGTGCTGCGCACGCCGAAAAGAAAACCGAGCAGAAAGCAAAATGGCTGCTTGGCGCGGGTCGTAAGCAGCTGCAGCTCTTTCTTGACGAACGAACCGAAGCATGAGCGGTCAGCTGCGGGATGAACGCGCGGTAGCCTCGGCTCGCGCAAGCCAGTTGCGTGCCCAGCTCGACGAGTGGTCGGCGGCCTACTACGAGCGTGATGAGCAGCTCGTACCCGACTCGGAGTATGACGCACGAATGGCCGAGCTGCGTGAACTTGAGGTGCAGTATCCAGAGCTGGTTGATCCCGAGTCGCCAACTCAGCGTGTGGGCGGTGGCGTGGCAGAATTGTTCGCCCCGGTGGTGCATGGCGAGCGGATGCTCTCGCTCGACAATGTGTTCTCGGTTGCCGAGCTGCGTGAGTGGCTGGCGAAAACCCGGGCGGCTGTTGGTGGCGAAGTCGAGTGGTTGAGCGAACTCAAAATTGACGGTCTGGCAATTAATTTGCGCTACGAGCATGGCAGACTCGTGCGCGCAGCCACTCGCGGCGACGGCGTCACGGGTGAAGATGTCACCGCGAATGTGCAGCATATTCCGGCTATTCCGCAGCTGCTCGAAGGTGAGGGGCACCCGGATGCGTTCGAGGTGCGTGGCGAGGTATTCATCCCGGTGGCCGCCTTCGAAAAGCTGAACCAACTGCAGCTTGATCTGCGCGAACGCGTGGTGGCGCAGCTGCGCTCGCAGCATCGCGGCCAGTGGGATGCAACCGCCCAGAAACAGGCGCAGCGCCGCGCCGAAAATCGCTTCCCCGCGTTCGCAAACCCGCGCAATGCGGCCAGTGGCGGTCTGCGGCAGCAGATCGACAAGAAAACCGGTCTCGAACACGAGTCGGGTATGGCGCGACTTCGTTCGCTGCAGCTATACGTGCACGGCATCGGCGACTGGCCCAATCCGCCAAAGCAGCGGCAATCGCAGATTTATGAGCTGCTTGCAGGCTGGGGGCTCCCCACCAGTCCGCATGTGCGGGTGCTGCCGACCACCGATGCGGTGATCGATTTTGTTGCGCAGTATCGCGAACAGCGCGCGAGTATCGAACATGAAATTGATGGCATTGTCGTCAAGGTCGATGAGCTGGCGGCACACCGCAAGCTCGGGGCCACCTCGCGGGCGCCGCGCTGGGCGATCGCCTACAAATACCCGCCCGAAGAGGTGCACACGAAACTTGAGGCGATCCGCATCGGAGTGGGCCGCACCGGACGCGCCACCCCGTATGCCGTAATGACCCCGGTGCTCGTTGCCGGTTCGGTGGTGAGGCAGGCGACCCTACACAATCAGGATGTGGTGCGCGCCAAGGGTGTGAAGATCGGCGACACCGTGGTGTTGCGCAAGGCGGGCGATGTGATCCCCGAGATCTTGGGCCCGGTGATGTCAGCCCGTGACGGCAGCGAAGTCGAGTTTGTGATGCCGAAGAACTGCCCCGAGTGCGGTGCCGAGCTGCGCCCCATGAAGGAGGGCGATGTCGACCTGCGCTGCCCGAATGCGCGTTCGTGCCCCGCGCAGGTGCGCGGCCGAATCGAACACATCGGCTCGCGTGGAGCACTCGATGTGGAGGTGCTCGGCGAGGTGACCGCGGCCGCGCTGACCCAGCCCGAGCATCCTGCTGAACCACCGCTGACCACCGAGGCGGGGCTATTTGATCTCACGGTCGACCAGCTTGTGCCGATCGTGGTGGTGGTGCGAGATGGCGAAACTGGTGAGGAGCGTGTCGACGATCACGGTGAGCCGGTGCGTCGTGCGCCGTTCCAGCGTTCGCGGTTGGAGTATCCGCCTGCGGCCGCCGAGATGACGGCAGCGCAGCGTCGTCAGGCTGGTTTCAAAAAGGATTATCGGGTTATTGAACCCTCGGCGCAGGCAACCAAACTGATTGCTGAGCTCGAGAAAGCGAAGACCAAAGAGCTGTGGCGGCTGCTGGTGGCGATGAATATTCGCCACGTGGGCCCGGTTGCGGCCCGGGCGCTGGCCGACTGGTTTGGTTCGCTGGCGGCGATTCGTGCGGCGAGTGTTGATGAGTTGAGCTCGGTTGAGGGTGTGGGGCCGATTATTGCCGAGTCGATCATCGAGTGGCTCGCGGTCGACTGGCATATCGAGATTATCGAGCGCTGGACTGCTGCCGGGGTGCGGTGGGAGATTCCTAGGCATCCGGGGCCTGGCGCTGCGGCGGAGGTTGGTGGCCCACTGAGCGGTCTGACGGTGGTGGCCACCGGCACACTCGAGGGCTATTCGCGCGAATCGGCGAAAGAAGCGATTATTCAGGCCGGCGGTAAGGCGGCATCGAGCGTGTCGAAGAAAACCGACTATGTGGCTGCCGGGCCGGGGGCTGGCTCGAAGCTCGCGAAGGCAGAAGAACTCGGCATCCCGGTGCTGGATGCGGCCGGTTTTGCGCTGCTGGTTGCGGGCGGTCCGGATGCGGTTGCGCACCTCATCAATAGCGAATAACCGCGTCAGTTATGGGTAGCCGCGTCGAGTGCGGCTCAGCGGCGCGGCGTCGGTAGCGGATGCAGTCGCTTGCGGCGGGCGATGAGGTCGAGCGCGTGCGCATCGAGGCGACGGTCTTCTTCGGTTTTGAGCTCCAGTTGCGGCACTTCGGCGGCTTTGCCGTCGTCGCCCACGTGCACAAACACCATGGTGCAGCGGGTGGTGAGCTTGAACTGCATATCGCGCGGATCGGTCGAGCGCACGCGCAGCGAAATGTGTACCGAGTGCGGGCCGGTGTGAATGATCCGACCATCAACCTCCACGACATCACCAATGTGTACCGGTGCATGAAAATGAATACCGCCGGTATACACGCACACCGTCTGCTCACCGACAAAGCTGGTCGAAAGTGTCTGCGCGCATTCGGTTAGCCAACGCATCACAATGCCACCGTGCGCATTCCCGCCCCAGTTCACATCCGTTGGGTTCGCCAAAAACCGCAGCGTCAGCGCCGGTGTCGTGCCCTTGTGGCTGAACTCTTGGGCAAGGGTGATTTGGTGGATCTGTTTACGGGCCTCAAGCCGTTCGACAGCATCCGCCGAGAGCCGCTCATCTTCACTCGTGCGCGGCCGCCATTTCGGCACCTCGACGGGCCTGCGATCATCATCCATGGCGACGAACACGAGCAAACACCGCGTGGCAAGCGAAAACTCGCCCGTGCATGGGCTGGCCGACTCAACGGTGACCAGCACGTGCATGCTCGTGCGGCCCGTGTAGATGATCTGGGCGGTTGCCTCAACGAGCTCGCCAGGGCGAATCGGTCGAGAAAAGTGCACGTTGCCAACGTAGGCGGTCACGCAATAGTGCCCGCTGTATCCGGCGGCGCAGGCGTAACCCGCCTTATCAATCCATTCGAGAACTCTTCCGGCCTGGATGCTCAATCCATCACGGGTCTCATCGGTGGGAGCGGCGAGAAACCGAAGTGTGATGCGATCGTGCATGGCTGGGCTCTTTCAACAGCGAGAGTGGAGTGAGTCAATTCTTTCACCGGCAGTTATCGACTACTGGCAAACCTAGTGTTGCGGATATTGGGTACCCTTGCCGAGTTGGAGCGCGCACGCGCCCGTACAAGGAGGAAACACAACGTGCAAGACGAGTCGTTGATCGACCTGGCTGCCGGCGCCCTATTCGCGCATGTCCAGGCTGAACGCGAGCTTGCCGAACAGTTCCCTGGCGCAAGCTGGACCTTCAATCCGGCGCAGGCATCCGTGACCGCACACGTTGGCGACAGCTCACGCGATCTACCGGCACAGTTCATCGCCACCATTGATAAGACCGCGGGAACCTGGACCTGGGCCTGGCAAGAGGCCATCGGCGTTCCCGACTCGGTGCTGAAGCTCGCACATTTGGTGCACGAGGTGGGTGAACACCGCGCAATTGCAGCGCTGGTGAACCCTCGGGTGCAGCTGCACGAGACGGCGTCTCTGCCGCTGCAACTGGCAGCAGAACACCTGAGTGATGCATCCCACTGGCTGCGCATTGAAACCGCACCCGGCAAATTGGCGGTGTTGAGCGTCGATGCGGGTCGGCTTGAGGTTCCCGCCGCAAACGCACTGGTTGACATCGTGATGAGCGGCATTGCGCTGCAAACCATCGACCAGCACCGCACCGCGTTCGAGGCATACCTCAAACTACTTGGAGCTGAGCGCGAAACGATCGATGAAAACGGGATGCGCGTCTTAGCTGCGGATGGCAAGGTCACCGCCACTTTCGACGCTGAAGGTCGCATCCTTTCGATCAATCCAGAACGAGATGAAGCCAGCAGGCGTTCGGCGCGGGAATCGTCGGAACGAATGGTTGCCGAGTTTGAGTTCGACGATGAATCGCCATTCGGCCCTTCACCATTTGTTTTCGCCGCGACGCCGATCAATGCGCCGCAGCTGGATGCGGCTGCCGAGCAAGACGCTGATGCCCCGGCGTTCACTGCAGCCGGCCTATTTGGCGCGGTCGAATCGGAACCTGCGGTTGCAAGCTCACCTGAGCCCTCGGTGCCCGGGCCCTCATTTCCCGGGCCCTCTGTGCCTGGGCCCGCAGTGCCGAGACCGTCAGCCTCCGGCGCCGATGCCGGGCATCCGCATACCGCGCCATCCCTTCCAAAGCTGCCACCGTTACCGCAACAGCCGGCATCAGGATTGCAGCATTCGCAACACCAATCGCCTGCGCCTCAGCGCCCCTCACCCGGGCCGCAACAGCCGTGGCAGCCGCAGCAACTTCTGCAACCGCAACAATTTCATCCACCGCAGGGGCAGCCGCCTATGTGGCCGGGGCAGGGTTCACAGGCACCGGTGTCACCGCCACCGACGCCACAATCGTCTCGGCCACAGGGGCCACAGCAGCCCTCATGGACACCGCCGGGCCGGTTGCCGCAGCGCCCGCAGCAGATGCCGAACCAACAACAGATGCTGAGCCCGCAGCAGCAGCCACAATTTGGTGAGCAACAGCCGTTCGGCATGCAATCGCAAGCACCCGGGCAACACCAGCCTCCACTCCCGCAGCAGCAGTGGTCGCAGCCCCCGCGACAGACGCCAGCTCACCCAACGCCGGCTCAACCAGCACCGGCGCAACAACCGCAACAGCAGTGGCCGCCGCAACAGCAGTGGCAGGCGCCGCCGCAGCGACCCAACCAGCCCCAGCCACCGCAGTGGCCACAACAGCAGCGGCAGAGCCCCGGGGCACAGCCGTGGCAGGGGCAAGGATCGCAGCCGTGGCAGGGCCCAGGGCCGCAGCCGTGGCAGGGCCCAAGGCCGCAGCCCCCGCAGCAGCCCCCCTACGGACAGCAGCCCCCGCCGCCGTATCAACAGCATTAAGCTCCACCGCCACGATGGCGAACTAGACTTGACCAGTTCCCATCCGACATCGATTACGGAGCGCAATGTCTGAGATCACCGCGGCCGACGTCGAGCACCTGGCTGGCCTAGCCCGAATCAACCTCACCGATGAAGAGGTAGCGCGCATGACCGAACAGCTCGTCGACCTGCAGCACATCATCGAAAAAGTGCAAGAAGTAGCCACCCCCGAGGTGCCCCCGGCTAGCCACCCGCTGGTGGAATACAACGTCACTCGGCCCGATGAAGTGGGCCAGGTCCTCGACCGTGATGACGCGCTCGCGGGAGCCCCCGACCACGACGACACCCGCTTCCGGGTCACCGCAATCCTTGGCGAAGAACAGTAGGGGAGTAGAGCGCATGACTGAACAACTCACTCGTAGCTGTGCCGCTGAGCTTGCAGCCGCTATCCGCGCCGGCGACACCACCTCGGTTGCGGTTACCCAGGCGCACCTCGACCGCATCGACGCGGTCGACGGTGCGGTGCACGCATTTCTCAAAGTCGACGCCGAGGGCGCGCTCGAACAGGCCGCCGAAGTTGACCGTCGTCTGGCAGCCGGTGAAACGCTTTCACCGCTAGCAGGTGTGCCCGTGGCGGTGAAAGACAATATCGCCACCCGCGGCCTCGAAACCACCGCTGCCAGCCGCATCCTCGAGGGCTGGAAGCCACCGTACGACGCGCATGTGGTTGAGCAGCTGCGTGCCGCAGGCACCCCAATCATCGGTAAAACCAACCTCGACGAGTTCGCGATGGGTGGTTCAACCGAGTTCTCGGCCTACGGCCCCACCCACAACCCCTGGGATCTCGACCGCGCCCCCGGCGGTTCGGGCGGTGGTTCAGCCGCAGCTGTGGCCGCATTCGAGGCACCGATCGCGCTTGGCACCGACACCGGCGGTTCGATTCGTCAGCCCGCATCGGTGACCGGCACCGTCGGTATGAAACCCACCTACGGCAGCGTAAGCCGATACGGTGCGCTCGCGATGGGCTCGTCGCTCGACCAGATCGGCCCCGCCGCGCGCACCGTGCTCGATGCCGCGCTGCTGCACGACATCATCGGCGGTCGCGACCAGCGAGACCAGACCTCGCTCAACACAGAGTGGCCGTCATTTGCCGACGCTGCCCGCGCCGGACACGAGCCGGGCGCAGTCAAGGGGCTGCGTGTGGGCGTACCCAAACAACTGGCCGATGCTGAAAGCTGCGAGCCGGGCGTGCGCGAGAGCTTCGAAAAAGCACTCGAGACGCTGCGTGAACTTGGCGCCGAAATCAGCTGGATCGACACCGCCACGTTTGAGTATGCCGTCGCCGCCTACTACCTGCTGATGCCCGCCGAAGTATCGAGCAACCTCGCTCGCTACGACTCGGTGCGGTACGGTCTGCGCGTCGACGACGCCGGCGCCGCCAATGTCGAAGCCGTCATGTCGGCAACCCGCGCGGCCGGGTTCGGAGACGAGGTCAAGCGCCGCGTCCTGCTCGGCACCTACGCGCTGTCGGCCGGATACTACGACGCCTATTACGGCTCAGCTCAGAAGGTGCGCACGCTGGTGCAGCGCGAATTTGAGCGTGCGTTCAGCGAGGTGGATGTGCTGGCCGCGCCCACCTCGCCCTCGGTGGCGTTCCGTTTCGGCGAGCGTGTGGAAGACCTCACCGCCATGTACTACGCCGACTTCACCACCATCCCGGCAAATCTCTCGGGCGTGCCAGCCCTGTCGCTGCCCTCGGGGCTTGCTGACGGGCTGCCGGTGGGGCTACAGCTGATGGCCCCGGCCCGCGAAGATGCCCGACTCTACACTGTGGGCGCTGCGATCGAACGCGCGCTCGACACCGAGCGCGGTAGCACGCTGCTGGCCGCCGCTCCCGAGCTCAAGGAAGGCGCACGATAATGGCTCGTCCCGATCTAATGGACTACGAGGCAGCGCTCGAAAAATACGAGCCGGTCATCGGCCTCGAGGTGCATGTTGAACTCAACACCGACACCAAGATGTTTTCGCCCACGCCCAACCCGGCCAATGGCAAGTACGACGATGCCGAGCCCAACACGCTCGTTGGCCCGGTCGACCTCGGCCTGCCGGGCACGCTACCGGTGGTAAACCAGCAGGCGGTTGAGCACTCGATTCGCCTGGGGCTCGCCCTCGGCTGCGAAATCGCTGAAGAGTCGGGGTTCGCGCGGAAGAACTACTTCTATCCCGACAATCCGAAGAACTACCAGATCTCGCAGTACGACGACCCGATCGCGTTCAATGGTGAGGTCGAGGTTGAGCTCGAAGACGGCACGGTGTTTTCGGTGCCGATCGAGCGTGCCCACATGGAAGAAGACGCCGGCAAACTCACCCACGTCGGTGGCGCAACCGGCCGCATCCAGGGTGCCGATCACTCGCTGGTCGACTACAACCGCGCCGGTGTGCCCCTCGTTGAGATCGTGACCAAGCCGGTCTTCGGTGGCGAGGCCCGCACCCCCGAACTCGCCGCCGCCTATGTCTCAACCATCCGTGACATTGTGCGTGCGCTGGGTGTATCAGAAGCGCGAATGGAGCGCGGTAACCTCCGCTGCGATGCCAACGTGTCGTTGCGGCCGCGCGGCGCCGAAAAACTCGGCATCCGCACCGAAACGAAGAACGTGAACTCGTTCCGCTCGATCGAGCGGGCAGTGCGCTACGAGATTCAGCGCCAGGCCGCCATCCTTGAAGCCGGCGGTACGGTGACACAAGAAACCCGCCACTGGCACGAAGACACCGGGCGCACCTCGCCGGGCCGACCCAAGTCAGACGCCGACGACTACCGTTACTTCCCCGAACCCGACCTGATGCCGCTGCGCCCCGACCGCACCTGGGTTGAGCAGTTGCGTGCCGAGCTTCCCGAGCAGCCAGTGCTGCGCCGCCGCCGGCTCAAGGGTGAATGGAGCTTTGGTGACCAAGAGTTCATGGATATCGTCAACGCTGGGCTGCTCGACGCGGTTGCCGAAACCGTCGCCGCGGGTGCCTCGGCAGCGGGTGCCAAAAAATGGTGGATGGGTGAGCTCAGCCGCGTCGCCAACGAGCGCCAGGTGCACCCCACCGAACTCGCAACTGCCGCGCAGGTTGCCGAAATCGAAGCGCTCATCAGCGAGGGCGTTGTGAACGACAAACTCGCCCGCCAAGTGCTTGAGGGTGTGCTTGCCGGTGAGGGCTCGCCGCGTGAGGTGGTCGACAGCCGTGGCCTCGCCGTGGTGTCAGACGACGGTGCACTGATCGCCGCCGTGGATGATGCGCTCGCTGCCCAGCCCGATGTGCTGCAAAAGATCCGCGACGGCAAGGTGCAGGCCGCCGGTGCGATCATTGGCGCCGTGATGAAGGCCATGCAGGGTAAGGCCGATGCCGGCCGCGTGCGCGAGATCATTCTCGAACGCGCCGCGCAATAACCCCGCCAACTGTGGCACGTGTGGGCCGGTGCTGATAGGGCACCGGCCCACACTGTTTTCGGGCGAACTTTGCTACGAATCTAACGCTTGCCGGTGCGCATGGTTCGCCCGCACCATGCTTTCGGCTACCGACAGCCTCCAATTGGTCGGCGGTCCGGGTGCTATTTCCGCGATCTCGGGGCGCCGGATCGTTAGGTTGCGGGCGTCTCGGGTACGGTAGCGCCGGCAAGGCGTGAGGGTGCGCCCTCTTTAAGTCGCAGCATCGCTTCCTGCGAGATAGATGCGATGAGCTTGCCATCTCGCGTATAGAGGTAGCCCTGTGCGAGCGTGCGGCCGCCGTGCGCATTTGGTGATTTGATGCGCAGCAGCATCCACTCATCGGCGCGGGCAAAGCGGTGCCACCACACGCCGTGGTCGAGGCTTGCCACCCGCAGGCGCGGATCGATCCAGGTGAGGCCGTGGCGGCGCAGCGTCGGCTCAAGCATCACATAGTCGCTCAGATAGGCGATCGCCGCGGCGTGCACGATGGGGTCGTCGGGCAGCGGCGCGGCCGATTTCACCCACACATGGTCGAAAGGTTCACGGGAGGCGCTCGGCTGCAGGTAGATCGGGCCGTCGACGTGGCGCATCACGAACGGGCGGCGATGCACCCAGAAGTTCGCGAGCTTCACCCCGGCCTTCTCAACGAGTTCGGCTTCGCTCGGCAGTGATTCGGGCATCGGCAGGTTTTCGGGCATCGGGAACCCGTGGTCGACTGCGCTTGCTTCTTCCACCTGGAATGACGAGATCATCGACCAGATTGGTAGCCCGTCTTGGAACGCCTCCACGTGACGGGTCGAGAACGACTTGCCGTCATGAATCCGATTGACCGAGAAGGTGATGGGTTTTTGAATATCGCCCGGGCGCAGAAAGTAGCCACGCATCGAGTGAATTTTGCGGTCATCGGGCACCGTGCGAGTGGCCGCCACGATCGACTGGGCGGCCACCTGACCGCCGAAGACGCTCCCGCCGGGCATCCACTGGCTGGCGCCGGTGAAGATGTCTTCGGTGGTGCGCGCGCCGGTATCGATGAGGTTGAGCGTGGCGAGGAACGCATCCAGGGGAGGCATTGCCTCAAGCTCGGCCATCGTCTTCGGTAGCGGCGGCATCTCGGGCATCATGCCGTGCGTGGGGGCAAGATTCGCGGATTCGGTCACGGGCTACAGTGTAACCGTGCCGGCTGTCGCCGCTATCAGCTGTGCGCTATTCGTCGTCGCTGGCGACGCGGGTGGCCTTCGGATTGGCGGTGAGCGTTTCTTTTACGCTGCGGCGCAACACCTTACCGAGCATCGACTTCGGCAGTTCATCCCAGATCACATAGCTGCGCGGACGCTTGTACTCTGCCAGGTGCTCACGGGCGTGGGCACGCACCGCCTGCTCGTCAAACCCCACCTCGGGGTCGGGCACAACCACCGCGGTGATCGACTCGGCCTTATTGCTGCCACGGGCGATACCGACCACCGTGACCTCGAGCACACCCGGTGCCTGCAGCAGCACCTGCTCGACCTCGGAGGGCGACACGTTAAATCCACCGGTGATGATGATTTCTTTCTTGCGGTCGACGACGGTAACGAAACCGTCTTCATCCTGGGTGACCAGATCGCCGGTGCGCAGCCAACCGTCCGGCAGCATGACCTGCTTGGTTTCGGCTTCGTTGTTCCAATAGCCCTGGAACACCTGCGGGCCCTTGATGACGAGCTCACCGACCTCGCCGAACTCAACTTCTTTTTCAAGATTGTTCGGGTCGACCACGCGCATCAGTGTGGAAGGCGCCGGAACACCGATGGTGCCGACCTTGCGGGTGGGGCCAAACGGGTTCACCATCGCAAACGGCGAGGCTTCGGTGAGACCGTAACCCTCGTTGAGCTTGCCGCCGGCAACCGCCTCCCAGCGGTCAACGATGGCATTGGTGAGCGTCATGGCACCGCTCATGGCGTAGCGGGCGTGCGAGAGATCGAGTTCGGGGTTGTCGCGGGCCACGCGCGCGAGCCGGTCGTACATGGGCGGCACCCCCGGAACGAAAGTTGCCGGGTGACGCTTCGATGCCTCGACCACCATGTCGGGGTCGAACGTCGGGAAAAGTACCACGCGCGATGCCGAAACCACACCGTACAAGCCACCGAGCAGCATCCCGAACGTGTGGAATAGCGGCAGGAACAGGTAGATAGTTTCTTCACCGGGGGTGAACTCGGGCATCCATGCCGCGCCCTGGCGGCCGTTTGAAACCAGGTTGCTGTGCGAGAGCATGGCGCCCTTCGGTGCACCGGTGGTGCCCGAGGTGTAGGCGAGCGAGGCGATGTCATCGGTGCCGGGCTTCGGGAAGGTTTCGGGCAGTTCGCCGTGCTTCAGCAGCTGTTCAAAGGGGATGGTCCCGGGTGCCGGTGCGGTGAGCTTTTCACGACTCTCGCGGGCTTTTGCCACCGGCAGACGCAGCAAGAGCTGCATTTTCAGCGGCATGGCGCGAGTCATGTTCATCGAAATGATGTGCTTGATACTGAGCTCTTCGGCAAAGCCTTGAATGACCGGCGCGACCTTGTCCCACGCGATGACGTATTCGGCACGGTGGTCAGCAAACTGGGTGTAAAACTCGTCGCGGGTGTAGAGCGCATTGTGCTCAACAGCGACCGCGCCCAGCCGCAGCACCGCATAGTAGGCGATCAGGTGCTGCGGACAGTTGGGCATAATGAGCGCCACCCGGTCGCCCTTGCCTACGCCGAGGCGGCGTAGGCCCTTGGCTGCGCGCAGCACCTGTTTGTGGAACTGGGCGAAAGTGAGTTCGCGGCCAAAAAACTCGAGCGCTGGCGAGTCACCATAGTCGGCGGCCCGCGATGCGAGTTCGTCGTAGAGCGACCCGGTTACCGGCTCGATATCGGCGGGAACATTTTCGGCATAGCTGGCCAGCCAGCCGCGCTTGGCATTGAACTCTTGTGCACGCATGGGGTAAATCCTACGAGACATCTGCGCCCGCTCGCCGCAGCCCGTGCCGGAGCACAGCCACTTGCTCGCCCCGCGGCAGCTGCTACCAAACGTCGGTGGCTCATGCCAATCTGGAGGGGTGACGAAGAAGGATCTCGGTGGCCGCATCACCGGCACCGGCGGCGACGATACCGGTGCCACGATCCTGCATGTCGATATGGACGCGTTTTTCGTCTCGGTAGAGCAGCTCGAGCGCCCCGAGCTGCGCCGCAAACCGGTAATCGTTGGTGGTAACGGCAGCCGGGGAGTGGTTTCGTCGGCGAGCTATGAGGCGCGCGCATACGGGGTGCACGCCGCCATGCCGATTGGCCGTGCGCTGCAGCTTTGCCCGCAGGCGGTGGTGATTCCGGGGCAGATGCACAAGTATCGTGCCGCCAGTGCTGAGGTGATGCGCGTATTTCACGACATCACGCCGCTGGTCGAGCCGCTGTCGATCGACGAGGCATTTTTGGATGTGTCGGGGGCGACCAAACTGTTTGGGTCACCAAGTGAAATCGCCCGGCTCATTCGTCGCCGCGTGCTTGCCGAAACCGGGCTGACCTGTTCGGTGGGGGCGGCGAGCAGCAAGTTTGTGGCGAAGCTCGCGAGCGGCAAATGCAAACCCGACGGGATGCTCGTGATCTCGCCCGATGAGACGCTTCCCTTTTTGCACGCGCTGCCGGTGGGTGCACTGTGGGGAGTGGGCGGCAAACTCGCTGAGAAATTGCACGGTCGCGGCATCAACACGGTGTTCGACCTGGCACACACCCCCGTGCCGGTGCTCGAACGGCTCGCTGGTAAAGCGATGGCACAGCGGCTGTCGGCACTCGCGTGGGGCCGGGATGATCGGGCGGTGGTGATCGAGCATCAAGAAAAGTCGGTGTCGCACGAGCAGACTTTTTCGGCGGATGTCACCTCACATGCCGAGCTCGAACGCGAGGTGCGGGCGCAGGCGGATGCGGTGGCACAGCGGCTGCGGAAAGCAGATTTGGTTGCGGGCACGGTTGCGGTGAAATTGCGCTGGGCTAATTTTGAGACGATCACGCGGCAGGAACGGCTCGAACGTCCGTCGAGCACGGGACTGGTGCTGTTTCGGGCTGCCGCGCGATTGCTGGCCGGGATGCATCACGAGGGCCAGGCGGTGCGGCTGATTGGGGTGCGTGCCGATCAGCTGGCCCCGGCGGGTGAAGCGACGGCGCTCACGCTCTGGGACGAACAGCACGATGACGAGTGGGATGCGGCCGAACGGGCCGTGGACGTGGCCACGGCGAAGTTTGGTCGGGATGCTCTGCGTCCGGCGTCGCTACTCGGCCGCCACGAACGCCGTGACCGCGGCACGGGTCTCACCGAGCGCCCGAATCGTCCGAGCAACTAGGCCAACTTTCCTGAACCTTGCCTTTCTTATTGAGGTCTTGCTCAGCAACTAGATACGTTTGACTTGCCAGGGTAAACACCGCACGAGGATTTGCTACTCCGGGGGATGGTATGTTCCCTGTCCGTATATTCGCCCGTTGAATGGTCAGAACTAGTGGGCATGGTTCGCTGAGAGCTGTGGAGGAAGAGAAATGTTCAAGCAGGCTTTCTTGGTTGTTACGGTTGCTGCCACACTGAGCTTGACAGGGTGCGCGAGTGGTGCTCGAACTGACTCGCCTCAGATCATTCATGAAGCAAAAGATATGAGTGTTGCGGTTATTAATGATTTGGTTGCTCAGGTGTCGGTTGAAAGCCTGGTTCCCGGGCAAAGTGTTCAGCCGGGTGAGTTAAAACGGACAATGTTGCCGTGCGGTAGGGAGGGTGAGTATCAGTATCCGGCTAGCTATGCCATAGAGGTTCGTGATATGGAAACATCCATGCAGGTTGTACAAAACCTACACGAATATATGCGGGAAGAAAAGCGTTGGGAGGAGCGAAAGATCACTATTACGAATCGAGTAGAAAGCAAATTCTTCACAGAAAAGGGCATCAGTGTACTTGTGACGGGTGAAAGTGTGAACTCACGTTATCTCGTTAATATAATGGCATTTTCTCCGTGCGTTAAGCTCCCGAACGGATTCCGGCCAAGTGCCAATCGGCTGTAGGTTACCAGGCCGACGCTATGGCGCTGCCGGTGAAAACACCGCTGCCGAATGTGGGGGCATTATCGCGTAATTACGGCCGCTGACATGTTCGAGCCTGACCTCGGCACTGGTGGCATACTCGAGCAGCGGCTGCTCAACAACCCGCGTCCAGCGCACATCCACGTCAACTTCCACCCGGCGCATCTCACCGGCAAAATTGAGCACCACCTGAACATTTCCGCGCCAGAACGACAGTGTGCGCTCATCCTCGTCATAGCTCACCGTCACATCCCGCAGCCACGGTGATGAAAGTTCGGGGAGCGTGCGCCGCAGCGCGATCAGCTCTCGGTAGACCGCAAAAAGCCGCTCGTGTTCGGGTTGAGCGAGCTCGTGCCAATCGAGCTTTGACCGCTCAAACGTCGCCAGCGCCTGCGGGTCGGGAACTTCCACATCGGCCCAGTCCATGCGCGAAAACTCGTCGATGCGTCCCTCGGTTGTCATTCTCGCGAGGTCTGGTTCGGGATGCGAAGAAAAGAACTGGAACGGACTGGTCGCGCCCCACTCCTCACCCATAAACAGCATCGGCGTGAACGGTGCACAAAGCATGAGCGTCGCCCCCACCGCAAGCTGGTCGATCGTGAGTGACTCGCTCAACCGATCGCCGGTGGCGCGGTTTCCGATCTGGTCGTGGTTTTGAATCGACACGACCAGCCGCCAAGCACGCATCCCCTCGGGCAGCGCCCGCCCGTGGTGCCGGTTGCGGAAGCTCGACAGCGACCCGTCATGATAAAAGCCCTTGCACAGCACCTTCGCGAGCGCACCCAAACCACCGCCGTCGGCGGCAAAATCAGCGTAATAGCCACCAGCCTCGCCGGTGAGCGCCACATGTGCCGAGTGATGGAAATCATCCGACCACTGGCCGGTGAGCCCGTACCCGCCCGCCGAGCGATTCGCAATCATTCGCGGTGCGTTGAGATCCGACTCGGCAATCAGCGAAAGCGGTTTGCGCAGCTGTGCCGAACACGCATCCACCTCATCAGCCAGCTCTTCCAGCACGTGAGTGGCGCGGGTGTCGACCAGCGCGTGCACCGCATCCAGCCGCAACCCGTCAACGTGAAAGTCACGGAACCACATGAGCGCGTTATCGATGATGTAGCGGCGCACCTGATCCGAGTCGAACCCGTCAAGGTTCACCGCGTCCCCCCACGCGGTGGTGTGTTGGCCCGCCAGATACGGGCCATACAAGCCCAGATAGTTTCCGGACGGGCCGAGATGGTTGTACACCACATCCTGAATCACGCCCAAGCCCCGCTGGTGACAGGCATCAACAAATCGCTGATACGCCTCCGGGCCACCGTACTGCTCGTGCACCGCATACCAGAGCACCCCGTCATAACCCCAGCCACGCGGCCCATTAAACGCATTCACCGGCATCAACTCGACAAAATCAACACCGAGATCGGCCAGGTGATCGAGCTTGCCGATTGCAGCGTCGAGCGTGCCTTCGGGTGTGAAAGTTCCCAGATGCAGCTCATAAATGATGCCGCCGGCAAGCTGCCTGCCGGTCCACGCCGCATCCGACCAGCGGTACCGGTTGGCATCGAAAATGCGCGAAAGTGCGTGCACGCCGGCAGGTTGGCGACGCGAACGCGGATCGGGTCGGGGAGTGTCATCGTCGTCAATCAGATAGCCGTAGTCGTGCTCTCTAACCGCCGGTGCCGGCACCGCCTGCTCAGCAGCGAGCACACTGATCGGCCCGGTGAGCGTGAGATCACCGTCGGCAACCGCGGCCGCCAGCGCGATCGGTTCATCCGGCAGCTCAGGTAGCCCAATGGGGCGCCACCAGTTTTCATCCGAACGTGCCATCTCGTAGATCGTGCCGTCGATGACGACTCGCATTCGCTTGGCGTTCGGTGCCCAGACATCGAAGCGGGCATCACGCATGGCGGGTCTCCTTCAAAATCGATCGAAGTTTACAAACTCACAGACCGTTAAAACCGCACCAGGATCGCCACCGGCAGTTCGTCAAGCATGCTGGTAAGCAACGCCTGGCCACTGAACTCGCGGCCGGTGAGCTGATCCACCCAGCGACCCTCGGGAAGCGAAACGGCCGTGTCGTGCCAACCACCACCCTCGGCGAGGCCCACCGGGCGAATGGCGCCAACAAGCGCGACCCCGCCGCGATCAAACGCCACCGCGTGGTCTTGGGCCGCGCCGGCAACTGTCAGCGGCGTGTACTGCGTGAACCGTTCGGGCAGT
Organism: uncultured Gulosibacter sp.; assembly: GCF_963509965.1. NCBI lineage: Bacteria > Bacillati > Actinomycetota > Actinomycetes > Micrococcales > Microbacteriaceae > Gulosibacter > uncultured Gulosibacter sp. Next base: position 20,266 of record NZ_CAUPDE010000003.1, on the reverse strand, counting down.
TTGCGACGCAGCCGCAGCGCGGCGGTAACGATCATGAGCTTGGTGGCGCCGGTCTCATCGAGTGCCGGGCGGGCACCCTGCCCAATCGCATCGAGTGCCGCCTGGCGAGCCACCCAATCTACCGGGCGGCGATTGTCGGGGTCGACGAGCGAACGATCCCACAGCTCGGTGCCCTGATACACATCCGGCACCCCCGGCGACAGCAGCTGCACCGCCTTCATCACCAGTGAATTGCGGTAACCGTGCGGGGTGATTTCTTCGTGCAGTCGGGTAATAATGGCGCGGGCAGCCGGATGATCGAAGGCCGCATCCACCGCCGCGTGCACGGTGGCTTCGTATTCCTCATCTACCGCAGTCCAGGTGGTGACTTCAGCCGATTCGCGAGCCGCCTTAGTGGCGTAATCGTGCAACCGCTCGCGCGACGCCGGCCACGCACCCACAACGGCCTGCCAAATCAGGTTGGCGAAGGCGGGGTTTTCAATCGGTTGAATCTCAAGCAGCTCGTGCAGCGCCTCAGCCCAATCATCGGGCATTTCGCTGAGCACATCGATTCGCGCCCGAGTGTCTTCCGAGCGTTTGGTGTCGTGCGTGGTGAGGGTGGTTTGTGTGTGTGGCCAGCGCTCAAGCCGTGCCAGTTGGGCGGCGTGAAACTCGGCCACGGTAGTCGCCAAATAGTTTGGGTCGCCACCCACCTCGTTGAGCGAGGTGAGACGCGAGAACCGGTAAAACGCCCGATCTTCTACCGCTTTAGCCATGATCATGCCCGTGGTTTGCTGCCAACGCAGCGCGGCCGGATGCGCCGGGTCGCGCAACAGCTGCAGCAACCGTTCGATCTCACCTGCCAGATCCGCGCGCCAATCGGCGGCATTGCGCGCGGCCTGCTCGAGCAGGCCGCCACCGTGCGGCAGGTAGGTGCGGTAGACGCTGAAATTCGCAGCGATTTCGCTCAACGCATCCAGCGTCTGGGGGTTCGTGTCGCCTAGTTCACGGGCCACCCGGCGCAGCTCAGCCTGCAATGCATCATCGGCGACGGCACGCTTGCAATGGTGGACGAGCGTACCCCAATCATCAAGATCACGAGCCGACAGCGCTGCGGCTGCCTGTTCAAGATCTGCCACCCCGTCGGCATCCACAAAGAGCCGTTCGGTGGCCGCCAGCGCGTCATACCCGGTGGTGCCCTCACACGCCCAGTCGGGCAGATGCTCACCGGGTTCGAGAATCTTCTCGACGACCACATAGATGCCGCCGGTGCGCTCGCGCAGCTTCGCGAGGTATCCGGCCGGGTCACGTAGCCCGTCGGGGTGGTCGATGCGCAGCCCATCGACGAGCCCCTCGCTCACCCACGAGAGGATCTCGGCGTGCGCCGCATCCCACACCTCGTCACATTCGACGCGCAACCCGGCAAGCGTGGTGACCGTGAAAAACCGGCGGTAGTTGAGCGAGTGGTCGCCCAGCCGCCAGTGCACCAGCCGATAGTGCTGGTCGGCATGCGCGGCGCGGACATCCCCGGTGTTCGTTCGGGAAGCCAACGGAAACTCGAGATCCCAGTACCGCAGCACTCCGGCCTCGACATCGACGGTGACATGCTTGATGGGGTCGCCGGGCTGGTCGGGCATATCGTCATCTCCGACGATGGGGATGAGCAGCTTTCCGTCGCCAGCATCCCAATCAATGTCGAAAAACTCGGCGTAGGCCGATTCGCGGCCGTGCTGCAGCACATCCCACCACCAGGGATTTTCTCGCGGCACGCTGATTCCCATGTGGTTGGGCACGATATCGACCAGCACACCCAGGCCGAGTTCGTGCGCCGTCTCGCACAGCCGCACGAACTGTTCGCGGCCACCGCGGGCCTCGTCAACGCGGGTGGGGTCAACCACGTCGTAGCCGTGCTGCGAACCACTGGTGGATTGCAGCACGGGCGACAGATAGATCCAATCGGCACCGAGCTGGGCGAGATAGGGCAGCTGCGCGGTGGCCGCCGCGAAACCAAACTCGGGGGTCAGTTGAAGCCGATAGGTGCTTTTCGGCACGCGAGGGTTAACGGTCGATGATTGCGAATCCGACATGCTTGCTCGCTCCTTTGCGGTTTCGTGGTTGACGGTCGGCGGTTACTGGCCGGTGGGGTCTGACATCGATGCCTGCTCGTTGGCTTGCGTGATGATCGGAATTGCCTGCGTGGTGGTGGCAACCGAAGCCGCAACCGAGTGGTCGGGCTCGGGTTCGGGCTCACTGAACTCGCGCAGCACCACCAGCGAACGTGAAACGAGAGTGAGCGCATCACCGGGGTCGAGCGTTCCGAGCCTGGTTGCGTGACCGGCGGTGTCGATCACCGGTTCCCACTGAAAATTGAGATCGGCATTGGGGATGCGCGTTTCAACATCGTTTTCTGACGCATTGAAATAGATGATGAAGCTCTTGTCTCGGATGCGGCCGCCGCGCGCATCCCGCCCGGCAATCGCGTCGCCGTTGAGGAATAGGCCGACAGCGCGCACGAACGCTTCGTTCCAGGCCTCATCCGACATTTGGCTGCCGTCGGTTGACAGCCAGATCACATCCGGTAGCCCCTCACCCTCGCCGCGATTGGCGACGCGGCCGTTAAAGAAGTGGTGGCGACGGAAGGTTGGATGCTCGTGGCGCAGCGCCGCGAGTGCACGCGTGAACTCCATGAGTGGCTTATCGGCGTGTTCCCAATTGATCCACGACAGTTCGCTGTCTTGCGCGTAGGTGTTGTTGTTGCCCTGCTGGGTGCGGCCAAGTTCATCGCCGTGGCTGAGCATGGGGACGCCCTGCGAGAGCAGCAGCGTAGCGATGAAGTTGCGTTGCTGACGGGCGCGCAGCTCGTTGATTGCCGGGTCGTCAGTTTGGCCCTCGGCGCCACAGTTCCATGAGCGGTTGTGTGATTCACCGTCGCGGTTGTCTTCACCGTTGGCGCTGTTGTGCTTCTCGTTGTATGACACGAGGTCGCGCAGCGTGAACCCGTCGTGGGCGGTGACGAAGTTAATCGACGCCACCGGGCGGCGGCCCGACTTCTCATACAGGTCGGCAGAGCCGGTAACGCGGGTGGCGAATTCACCGAGGGTTGAGGGTTCGCCGCGCCAGAAGTCGCGCACGGTGTCACGGTATTTGCCGTTCCATTCGGTCCACAGCGGCGGGAAGTTTCCCACTTGGTAGCCGCCGGGGCCCACATCCCACGGCTCGGCGATGAGTTTCGCTTGCGAAACGATCGGGTCTTGCTGCACGAGGTCAAAGAACGACGAAAGCTTGTCGACATCGTGCAGTTCACGCGCGAGGGTTGAGGCGAGGTCGAAGCGGAAACCATCGACGTGCATCTCGGTGACCCAGTAGCGCAGCGAGTCCATGATCAGCTGCAGCGAGTGCGGGTGACGCATATTGAGCGAGTTGCCGGTGCCAGTGTAGTCGGTGTAGTAGCGGGCGTCGGGTTCGAGACGGTAGTAGGCGGCGTTGTCGATGCCGCGCCAGCTGAGGGTGGGGCCCAAGTGGTTACCTTCGGCTGTGTGGTTGTAGACCACGTCGAGGATGACCTCGATGCCGTTGGCGTGCAGGGTTTTCACCATGCTCTTGAACTCTTGCACCTGCTGGCCATTGTCACCGGTGGAGGAGTAGTCGCCGTGCGGGGCGAAAAAGTTGAGGGTGTTGTACCCCCAGTAGTTGCGCAGCCCTTTTTCGACGAGCGTTGAGTCGTGCACGAACTCGTGCACCGGCATGAGCTCGAGCGCGGTGACTCCGAGGCGCTTGAGGTGTTCGATTACTGCGGGGTGTGCCACACCGGCATAGGTGCCGCGCATCGATTCGGGAATGTCAGGGTGCAGCTGTGTGAGCCCCTTAACATGCGCCTCGTAGATAAGCGAGTCGGCGTAGGGGATGCGCGGGAGACGGTCACCGTCCCAGTCGAAAAATGGATTAATCACCACGCCCTTGGGCATGAATTTGGCTGAGTCTTCGTCGTTGCGCGAGTCGGGATCGCCGAAGTTATAAGAAAAAACCGCCTGGTTCCACTCGATATTGCCGGTGATTGCCTTGGCATAGGGGTCGAGCACCAGCTTGTTCGGATTGAATCGGTGACCGGTTGCGGGGTCGTAGGGGCCGTGAATCCGGTATCCGTAGAGCTGCCCGGGCTGCACCTGCGGTAGGTAGCAGTGCCACACGTAGGCATCCTGTTCGAACAGTCGAACCCGGGTTTCGGTGCCGTCCTGGTCAAACAAGCACAGCTCAACCTTTTCTGCCCCACCCGAGTAGATTGCGAAGTTGGTGCCGGTGCCATCGAATGTGGCACCCAGTGGGTAGGGTTGGCCGGGCCAACTGTGCGGAGCTTCGGTCTGCGACATGAACGCGGTTCCTTTCTTAGGCCCCTAACCTTAGAGCGCTGCCCTGACAGTATCGCTGAGCATCAACGACCGGCGGGTTGCTGGCTGGCAAGCAATTCGGGGTAGGTTCGCTGCTATGACCGCCGCACCCCGTGCATCCCGTCGCGCCTGTGGCCGCACGCTACTTATTGATGGCCGATCTGGTGCCGGTAAGACCGAGCTGGCTCGCACCCTAGCCCGTGAGTACGGTTGTGAGCTGGTGCATGTTGAGCATTTTTATCCCGGCTGGGAGGGGCTAGCTGTCGGGGCACGGTGGCTGGTGGATGCGGTGCTGGCGCCGCGGTCGCGTGGTGAGCGGGTGCGGCTGCGCGAGTGGGATTGGCACCGGGGCGGTTTTCACGATGGCGAGCTGCTTAATCCCGAAGCCGATCTCATTGTGGAGGGATGCGGGGCGATTACTCGCGCATCGGTGCCATATGCCGATATGTCGCTGTGGCTGGATGCATCCGAACCGTTGCGACGCGACCGTGCCCGCCAGCGTGACGGTTACGACGACTGGTGGGAACGGTGGCGCGCGCAGGAAGATGCCCTGTATGCGCTGGAGGGGTCGGCACAGCTGGCGGAGCTGACACTCGTCGTGCCGGTTGAACCGGGCGGCACCGATGCGGTGCACCGGCTGCTCGAGCAACGGGGATTTGCGGCACCGCCCGGTCGTGCGGGTGCCCAGAGCTAGTAGTTGCTGATGTCAACAATCGAAAACGCGGCGAACCCAACCGTCACGCTGATCAGAATCATGGCGAGGATCATGATGACGAACGCCACGAGCCCGAGGATGAGCGAGGCTCGAGCAAAGTTTTTCTTTGCCTTGGAGTTATCAGACCCGAAAGCCAGCACGAGCAGGTAGATGAACCCGATGAGCGGAAGGCCGGCAACAAAAAGTGTGAGAACCCAGCTGCCGAGTCCCTCGGGGTCTTCCGGCGGCTGTGCGTTGTAGCCATACGGTGGAACGGCCTGGTATGCGGGCTGATACTGCTGGTGGGGATACGACATCGAACACTCTTTCTGGTGTCAGAATCGGGTTTAGGTGACCAATTCGGTTACGGGCCAAATCTAGCGCGTAGGCGCCAGTGTGTGCTGAACCAGCGCCACCTAACTCTGAGTAGCAGGAACGGCGGAAAGTTCCCGGTCGGGTTAGGCCCAGTCGAGTTCGTGGAGCTGTTCGTCATCGATGCCGTAATAGTGCGCGATCTCGTGGACGAGAGTGATGTGCACCTCGTCTCGGAGCTCTTCGATGGTTTCGCAGATCGCCAGTAGCGGTTCTCGAAACAGGATGATGCGGTCGGGCAGTTCGCCGTAGCCGTATGCGCCGCGTTCGGTGAGGTCGAACCCCTCGTAGACCCCAAGCATGTCGAGCGACCCGTCGGGCGGGCGGTCTTCGATGAGAAACACCACATTGTCGAGGCCATCAACCACGCGGTCGGGTAGCGCATCGAGTTCGGCAGTGACAAGCTGTTCGAAATCTTCAGCGCTGAGCTCGATCATGTTGACTCCAGGCACGGGGCCGTGCGAACACAGAAGTAGTATTGGGGCGAACGACGGGTTTTGAACCCGCGACCTCCTGGACCACAACCAAGCGCTCTACCAACTGAGCTACGTCCGCCATGTTGCCTGCTCACGCGGCAACTTGGCCATGATAGCCCAATTCTCGGCACATATCGACCCGGCTGCGCGGCTGGTTGCGCGACAAGCTAATCGCGTTCGAGCAGCGGTGCGAACTCATCCGCAACCTGCTTGGAGGTTTCCTTCAATTCGGTGCTGCTGGGGCCGGGCTGGGGGATGCACATCGCTGCGCGGTAGTAGCGCAGCTCACGAATCGATTCGAGGATGTCGGCGGCGGCGCGGTGCCCGCCGTGTTTTTCGGGCGACTGGAAGTAGATGCGCGGGTACCAGCGGCGGGCGAGCTCTTTGAACGTTGACACGTCGATATTTCGGTAGTGCAGGAACTCATCCAGCTCGGGCATGTAGCGGGCGAGGAACATGCGGTCGGTGCCGATTGTGTTGCCGGCAAGTGGTGCCTGCTTGGCTGCGGGCACAAACCGCTTCACATAGTCGAGCACCTGCTGTTGCGCATCGGCCAGCGAAATGCCGTGCGGGATTTCTTCGGACAGCCCCGAGGTGCGGTGCATTTCGGTGACAAAATCGTTCATATGGCCGAGGGCCGCCTGTGATGGCTTAATGACCACGCTGAGCCCCTCGGTATCGAGCACATTGAGTTCGAAGTCGGTGACGAATACCGCAACCTCAACCAGCTCGTCGATTTGCGGGTCGAGCCCGGTCATTTCGCAGTCAATCCACACCAGCCGGTCATTCGCATTGCTCATGCATCCAATGGTAGCCACCGCCAAAGTGCATCCTCACGGTGTTGCTGGTGCCGGTACGCTGGAAGCATTCGCCTCCATAGCTCAATGGATAGAGCAACGGCCTTCTAATCCGTAGGTTGCAGGTTCGAGTCCTGCTGGGGGCGCTGTCAGTGGCGGTGCTGGGGTAAACGCGCCGGGTGTGGCGGTCGCAAGCCTCCAGCCGTTAAGGTGATTCGCGGTGAGCCGGGAAGTCTGGTCGGCGCATTCATCGGCGTGACTGCCGGAATGGATGGCATTGTTCGCGAAACGCTCTGAGGATCTCGATGACCAACGCACCCGCCTCCCAAACCGATACGGCCCGGCAAGAAGAAACCGCTTTTGCGCCCTCCTCGCCGAGCGAGCTGCAGCGTATCGCGCAGATCGTCAGCAAAGAAACCATCGGTGGTGGGCTGCTCATCGTGGCCGCTGTGATCGCGATTGTGCTGGCCAACAGTCCGCTTTCGGGATGGTATGAGGGGCTTCGCGACACCAAGGCCGGTTTTCAGTTTGGCGACTGGTCGTTCGAGATGACGGTGGGGCACTGGGCCGCCGACGGGCTGCTTGCCGTGTTTTTCTTTTTGGCGGGCCTCGAACTCAAACGCGAATTTATCGAGGGCGACCTGCGCAAACCCAGCCGTGCCGTAGTGCCAATCGCGGCGGCCGCCGGCGGTGTGATTGTGCCCGCCCTCATCTACATTCTCTTCGCCGGTAACGATCCGCAATTAGCGCATGGCTGGGCAATTCCCACCGCCACCGATATCGCCTTCGCCGTGGCAGTGCTTGCGGTTGTCGGTTCGAAACTGCCGCTCGCGCTGCGCACCTTCTTGCTCACCCTCGCCGTTGTCGACGACCTCATCGCGATCGTCATCATCGCGATCGCCTACACTTCGGCGCTATCACTCGGCCACCTCTTGGCGGCGCTCGTACCGCTTGCGGGCTACTGGTTGCTCGCGCACTACGGCCGCAACCTCTTCCGGAAAGACAAGGGCGCGGCCTGGTTCCTGCTGCTGCCGCTGGGCATCATCGTGTGGACGCTGTTCTACCTGTCGGGCATCCACGCCACCATCGCTGGTGTGCTGCTGGGCTTCTCGGTGCCGGTGCGCCCGGCCAGGGGTGAAACCGGCGATGAAATGAGCCTCGCCGAAACTTTCGAACACCGCTTCCGTCCGCTTTCAGCCGGTATTTGTGTGCCCCTGTTCGCGTTTTTTTCGGCCGGGGTTTCGTTTGCCGGGATGGACTTCGCCGCCCTCACTTCGCCGCTGGTGCTGGGCATCGCGCTTGGTCTCATCGTCGGTAAGCCCATCGGTATCACGCTGGCGGTTTTCCTCACCACGCGCGTGCGGCGCATCAACCTCGACCCGGCCATTAAGTGGCTCGATGTCGTGGCGGTGTCGATGATCGCGGGTATCGGGTTCACGGTTTCGCTGCTCATTTCAGAACTTGCTTTCCCGATCGGCGTCCCCGAACACGAACTGTCGAAGTCGGCAATTTTGATCGCTTCCACGTTCGCTGCTATTTGCGGCGGTATCTTCCTCTGGCTCCGCGGCCGTGCCCATGAACGATCGGCAGCCGCGCAAACCGCCGCCGAAAAGGCCACGAAAGATCAGCAAGCCTCGCAGTAGTGGTTCTCGACGAACCGGTCAGCCGAACATGACAGAATCCGGCTATGCGTCCCCTACAGCAAGAGATCATTTCCGCGCTCGCGGTGCAGGCAACTATTGATCCGGCCGATGAGGTTGAGCGTCGCGTCGAGTTCTTGGTCGACTATCTCGAAAAAACCGGTGCGCGTGGGTTCGTGCTCGGAATCTCGGGCGGACAAGACTCGACGCTGGCGGGAAGGCTGGCACAGCTTGCGGTTGAGCGGGTGCGCACCCATGGCGGGGATGCACGCTTTGTGGCGATGCGGCTGCCTCACGGTACACAAATTGATGAGGCGGATGCGCAGCTGGCGCTCCAATTCATCCAGCCCGATGAAACAGTGACGGTCAACATTAAGGCCGCTGTCGACGGGCTGAGTGAGGCCTTCGCGCCAGTGCAGCTGAACGACTTTAACCGCGGCAATATCAAGGCCCGCATTCGCATGGTGGCGCAATTTGCGCTCGGTGGTGAACACGGGCTGCTGGTGGTCGGAAGTGATCACGCGGCTGAGGCCGTCACCGGGTTCTTCACGAAGTTTGGTGATGGTGCGGCGGATGTGATGCCACTGAGCGGACTGACAAAACAGCAGGGCCGCGAACTGCTGCAGCACCTCGGTGCGGATGCACGGCTCTACGAAAAAGTGCCCACGGCCGACCTGCTTGATGGTGTGCCCGGCCGGCCGGATGAAACCGAGCTCGGGCTCAGCTACCGCGATATCGACACCTATCTCACCGGTGGTGAAGTCGCCGACGAGATCGCCGCAAAAATCGAGGGCTACTATCTGCGCACTCGACACAAGCGGCAGCTACCGGTGACCCCCACGGACCAGTGGTGGCGCTAGCGGCAAGCCGGGCTGCCGCAGCCTGCCGATCGGCGAACTAGCCGCGGCCCGGTACTTCGAGCAGCTGCGCGAGCCGGTCGTGCAGCGGCGAGATCGGGAACGGCTTGCCATCGAGTTCAATAATCGGTGCCAGGATGCGGCCGGTAGAAACCAGCCAGCCGCCCCGAGCCCGGTCAAGGTCGGCGAGGTTGAGCACATCGAATCGGGCGGTGAGGCCGGCGGGTGGCGCGCCGTCGATCATGGCCTGAATGGTGAGCGAGCGAAGCAGCCCATCTTGTGTGGGGGTAACCAGCTCGCCGTCGATGTCGAGCACGAGCGAAGAGGTCGGCCCTTCGAGCAATCGGCCACTGGGCGACACGAACAGCGCATCATCGGCACCGTGGGCCGCCGCCCAGCGCTTTGCTGCCATATTGATGCCGTAAGACAGGCTCTTGGCACCCGGCAGCAGCCAGGGCAGCTCGCTCGTTTCTTCGGCCTCAATTCCGCGGTCGAGCACCAGCACTCGTACGCCCTCGCGTTCTTGCACCACCCGCTTGCTGATTGCCGAGATCATCGCCCAGGCGCTCGGCTGGCGAGTTTCAGGGCTCTCAGTTTCCGGTCCGCGAGTGAGCACCATGCGCAGTGTCGTTTCGGGAGCTGCATCCCAATCCCAGGCGTCGGTGAGCGCAGCGACCGCGCGGCGGTACCCGGCCGCATCCGGTTCTGGTAGTGACAGGATGCGGGCCGAGTTGGCGAGCCGCTCGAGGTTCGCATCCAGGTTGGCGAACCTGCCGGCGTAACCGTGCGCAACATCAAAAACTCCGTCACCGCGCACGATGCCGAGGTCATCGGGGCGCACCAACAAGCTGGTGACATCGTGCAGCGAACCGTCGAGAAGAGCTACCAATGGATCAGGTGTCATGTAAATGAGCGTACTCTTGCGCGCATGACTACGACATTTGTTCTCGCCGGTGGCTGCTTCTGGTGCCTCGATGCCGTCTACCGCAATGTTCGCGGCGTGACCGCCATCACTGCCGGCTACATTGGCGGCACGGTTTCCGAGCCGAGTTACGAGCAGGTATGCACAGGCACCACCGGCCACGCTGAAGCCATCAAGATCGAGTTTGACGAGGCAACCATCCCCGCCGATATCGTGCTCGACATCTTCTTCACCCTGCACGATCCCCGACAGCTCAACCGGCAGGGCGCAGATATCGGCACCCAGTACCGCTCGGCAATGTTCCCGGCCGATGCGAAGCAGCGCGAACAATTTGCCGCCGCCATCGACCGCGCCAACAACATGTGGGGTGGTGGCGTGGTCACCGCGATCGAGGACGCCACCGAGTTCTGGCCGGCTGAAGATTACCATCAAGACTTTTTCGCGAAGAACCCCGGTAATGGATATTGCAATGCCGTCGCGGTGCCCAAAGTGCGCAAAGTGCGTGCCGGGTTTGCCGACTGGATGGGGTAGCTGCCCGCTGTGGCACCGCGAAACCGGCCAGGCTGTTGATAGCCGGTTATCCACAGCGACCCCCTGACTGTCAATCTGAGCGAGAGTGATCGCGAGAGACTGCGGGCGCGGTCGGTGAGCTACGTAACCTTCGACACGGCACGGGCTCGCCGGCCGCCTCAATACACAACACGATTGGAGCCTGCATGTCAGATCAGATCACGGTGGTCGGAGTTATCGGCACCGACCCAGAACACAAGCACAGCGATAGTGGTGATCTCACCATCACCACCTTTCGACTCGCCTCCTCGCGGCGTCGGCGCAACGAAGAGGGGAAGTGGGAAGACCTGCACACCAACTGGTACACCGTCACCTGCTTCCGTAACCTTGCCACCAACGTCAAAGCGAGCCTCGCTAAAGGGCACCGGGTGATGGTGCAGGGGAGGCTGCAGATTCGCGAATTTCAGCGCGATGACAACAGCAACGGCAAACACATCGATATTCTCGCGAACCACATCGGCCCCGATCTTTCGTTTGCCACCGCCACTGTCAGTAGCAGCGCGCGGCAGCGTGAAGAGGCAGACACTCACACTGCCGATTCAGCGAGCGAAAACCAACCCGTGTTCGTCGGCGCCGGTAGTCAGGCGGCTGCGTCGACGTATGAGGGTAAACCGTTCTAGTAAGTACCGTTCGAGTCAGTGGGGTGTAGCAGTCCCGAGCGTTACTGCTCGGGACTGCTTCGCTGTGAGTGAAAGCTGAGTGGTCGATGGCGATCTCGCGGGATTCGCCACGTAGAATGCCAACTCGATGAGTCGCTTCAAGAATTTTCCGCGCTTAGTGCTGTTGCCGACGTCAGCGCTCCTGGTAGTGAGCGCGTTGTTGGTTGGTTGCACCGGCGACCGCGATGCTGGCCCGGTTAATGCCACCACTGCGGCCGAAGCCACGCCCACCAAAGCTCCCGAGTTTGTGCCTGATGGCGGGGCCGAGGCAAACCACGCCTATTTTGATGCGACACTCAAGCAACTGCTCGAGAAGAAGCCGGGTGCAGGATCGAAAGATCTGGTCAACACTCTCGTTGAAGCCGGCTTCGACAAGTCAAAAATGGAAGTGACCAGCGACACCACTCCGATCGGTCTCGACACCACGTTCGTGATCGTGTCGGTGCACATGCCCGACAATATGTGCCTTTTGGGTGAGCGTGGCCCCGACGGCAGCTATGCATCGCTGGTCACCAAACCGATCAGCAGCGGCAAGTGTCAGCTTGCCAAGTCGATCGATATTGACTGGTAGCCCCAGCCGTGCAGCTACTTGACCACAACCGATAACCGCAATTCATAGACTGGACAACATGGCCGAGTACATCTATCAAATGGTTCGAGCCCGCAAAAAGGTGGGCGACAAGCTGATTCTCGACGACGTGACAATGTCGTTCTTCCCCGGCGCCAAGATCGGTATGGTCGGCCCGAACGGTGCCGGTAAATCGACCATCCTCAAGATCATGGCCGGTCTCGACGAGCCGTCGAACGGTGAGGCAAAGCTCACCCCGGGCTTCAGCGTCGGCATCCTGTTGCAGGAACCGCCGCTGGACGAGTCGAAGACCGTTCGCGAGAACGTCGAGGAGGGCGTGGCCGACATCAAGGGCAAGCTCGACCGCTTCAACCAGATCTCCGAAGAGATGGCCCAGCCCGACGCTGACTTCGACGCGCTCATGGAAGAAATGGGCACACTGCAGACCGAGATCGACCAGCTCGACGCCTGGGACCTTGACTCGCAGCTTGAACAAGCGATGGATGCGCTGCGCTGCCCGCCCGCTGACGAACCCGTGACGAACCTTTCGGGTGGTGAGCGTCGTCGCGTGGCACTGTGCAAGCTTTTGCTTGAAAAGCCGGATCTGCTGCTGCTCGACGAACCCACGAACCACCTCGACGCCGAGAGTGTGCTGTGGCTTGAGCAGCACTTGCAGAAGTACCCCGGTGCCGTCATTGCGATCACCCACGACCGGTACTTCCTCGACCACGTTGCCCAGTGGATTGCTGAGGTCGACCGCGGTCGTCTCTATCCCTACGAGGGTAACTACTCGACGTACCTCGAGAAGAAGAAAGAACGCTTGCAGATCCAGGGCAAGAAAGACGCGAAGCTCGCAAAACGTCTTGCCGAAGAACTCGAGTGGGTGCGCTCGAACACCAGGGGCCGTCAGGCCAAGTCGAAAGCCCGTCTGGCTCGCTACGAAGAGATGGCAGCTGAGGCCGAGCGCACTCGGAAGCTCGACTTTGAAGAGATTCAGATTCCGCCGGGGCCGCGCCTGGGAAATATTGTGCTCGAAGCCACCGACCTCAAAAAGAGCTTCGGTGACCGCGTGCTGTTCGACAACCTCAGTTTCTCGCTGCCGCGAAACGGCATCGTCGGCATCATCGGCCCAAACGGTGTTGGTAAGTCAACGCTGTTCAAGACCATCGTTGGTATTGAGCCGCTCGACTCGGGTGAGTTGAAGATTGGCGAGACAGTCAAGCTCTCGTATGTCGACCAGAACCGCGCCGGTATTGACCCTGAAAAGTCGGTCTGGGAGGTTGTGAGCGATGGCCTCGACTTCATCCAGGTGGGCCAGGTAGAAATTCCCTCGCGCGCGTATGTGTCGTCGTTCGGGTTCAAGGGCCCCGATCAGCAGAAGAAGTCGGGTGTGCTGTCGGGTGGTGAGCGCAACCGTCTAAACCTCGCGCTCACGCTCAAACAGGGCGGTAACCTGCTGCTGCTTGACGAGCCCACAAACGACCTCGACGTTGAAACGCTGTCGAGTCTTGAGAACGCGCTGCTCGAGTTCCCCGGCTGTGCTGTGGTGATCACCCACGACCGGTGGTTCCTCGACCGCGTGGCCACGCACATCCTCGCCTATGAGGGCACCGACGAGAACCCGTCGAACTGGTACTGGTTTGAGGGCAATTTCGAGGGCTACGAGGCGAACAAGATTGAGCGCCTCGGCCCCGAAGCAGCGAAGCCGTCGCGAGTCACCTACCGAAAGCTCACCCGCGACTAATGCTGGAGACATTCGAAAGCGGCCACGTGGACGGCGAACGCCGATTCCACGTGGCCGTGCCAGTTCGGTGGCGCGACCTGGATGCATACGGTCACGTCAATAACGCCACGCTGTTCACGCTGCTTGAAGAAGCACGTATTGCAGCGTTTTGGAAACCACAGCCTGGCGCTAAGACGAACCGCCCGATGGGCATCGTGGATGCTGGTAACGGTGGCGACACCCTCACCCTGATTGCCGGGCATGCAATTGATTATCGGGCGCCCATCCCGCACTATCCCGAACCATTGGATGTGCAGATCTGGGTGAGCCAGCTCGGTGCGGCATCGGCCGAGATCGCCTATGAGGTGTGGAGCCCGGTTGCGCATGGGCCGCGCATCCTGCACACTGTGGCCCGCTCATCGATCGTGTTTATCGATGCCGAAACCCAGCGCCCGCGCCGTCTCAACGAGGCCGAGCGCTCAGCCTGGCAACCGTTCAGGGGAGAGCCGCCGAAGTTGCGTGTTGATCGGGGCGGCCGCTCCGGTGGCGAAGCAGCCGTCAAATGAGCGCCCGTATTCGTTTTCATGACCCGCGCGTGCGGGATGATCTTGCCACCTATTTTGGGCGGGCAGGGCGCATCGAAGACGGGGCGGTGCTGGTTGAGCAGATCGGTTCGGCGGTGGCGTTTTGGGTGCCGGTGCTGCGCTCCGGAAGCATTCTCGACCGCTCACCGCTCATCATCGGTGTACGTGCTATTGCCGCTGAGGTGCTGGACGCCGCGGTCGGTGACTGTAGTTCGGGTCGGTTTGAAGCGGTGGTGCCGCTGCGCGGATTTCTTGATCGGCTCGCTCGCGAGGCGTCGGGGGATGCGGCACTGGAGCTTTCGATTCCGCCCGAGCGACGGTTGGAGTCGTGGACGGGGCGCCGCCCGCCACTGCGTGGCTGGACACTCGCTGGTGAACTGGATGGTGCGCAGGTGATTGCCGCAGCCGAAGCCGGAATCGCCGCAGTAGCAGCCAGCGACGACCAGGAGGCGGGACGCACCGATACTTGGACGCGCGCGCTTCCCGAAAGCTGTGGGGTGCTGGCCTGCGACACGAGGCCGCCGGCAGGTGTGGCTTTTGCCGGGCATGCGCTCGGGTTTTGGCGCGCGGGCGAGCCCATTGCGGTGCACAGCACTGATGGCTGGTGGCGCCTCGCAAGCCGTGCCGGTCAGGTGTTGGCGCAGCGATGAGTAATTTGTCGTGCTACTCTTTCGGCGACCAATCTCAATGGCGAGTTGGGAATAAACTAATTTCATTCTTTAAATGTCATTAGTGCGCAGGGGTTGTACCCGATGCGGATGCCATTAGCCACGTGAATGGTTAATGGCATTCGTTTATTGCTGCTGGTTCAGGCAAAAATGATGCCGTTGCAATTGACCTATCCGCGTTACAGTGCAACGCAAACCGACTTAGCGAGGAGTGGAATGGCGCAGATCGATTCGACAATCGAGGCGCTCAAACAAGAGGTATTCGAGCGCAACCTCAATGAGCCCGAGTTCCACCAGGCCGTCGCTGAGGTGCTCGACTCGCTCGGGCCGGTGCTCGAACAGCACCCGGAATATCTCGACCAAGACATCATCAACCGATTGTGCGAACCCGAGCGTCAGATCATCTTCCGCGTGCCGTGGCGTGATGAGCGCGGGCAGGTGCACATCAACCGCGGATACCGGGTTGAGTTCAACTCAGCACTAGGGCCCTACAAGGGAGGGCTGCGTTTTCACCCGTCGGTGAACCTCGGCATCGTCAAATTTCTTGGCTTTGAACAGATCTTTAAGAACGCGCTCACCGGGCTACCCAACGGCGGCGGTAAAGGCGGCGCAAACTTCGATCCCCGTGGCCGCAGCGACGCTGAAATCATGGCGTTTTGCCAGTCATTCATGACCGAGCTCTACCGACACATCGGGGTCTACACCGACGTGCCCGCGGGTGATATTGGTGTGGGGACCCGCGAGATTGGCTACTTATTTGGCCAGTACAAGCGAATCACCAACCGATTTGAAGCGGGAACCTTCACCGGTAAAGGGCTCAGTTGGGGCGGTTCACTCGTGCGCACCGAGGCTACCGGCTACGGCACGATCTACTTCGCTCGCGAACAGCTCGCCACAATGGGTGAAACTCTCGACGGCAAACGCGTTTCGGTTTCTGGCGCGGGTAATGTCGCCCTCTACGCCATCGAAAAGGCACAGGCGCTCGGCGCCAAGGTGGTGACCGCATCCGACTCATCGGGATGCATTCACGACCCCGACGGCATCGATCTCGACCTGCTCAAACAGGTGAAAGAAATTGAGCGTGGCCGCATCCTTGACTATGCCGACCGACGCGGGGCGCGGGACGAGTTTCACTCGCGCATCGCGGATGTATGGAAAGTACCGGTGGATATCGCCCTGCCCTGCGCCACCGAGAACGAACTTGATGGGTCATCGGCACGCGCGCTGATCGATAACGGTGTGAAGGTGGTCGCCGAGGGCGCGAATATGCCGTGCACTGCTGAAGCGGCACAGTTGCTGCGGGCAACAACCGGGGTGCTGTTCGGCCCCGCCAAAGCGGTGAACTCGGGTGGTGTTGCCACCTCTGCGCTCGAGATGCAGCAGAACGCGTCCCGCGATAGCTGGGACTTTGCCTACACCGAGTCGCGGCTCGAAGAAATCATGGTGTCGGTGCACGAGCGAGTACGCGAAACCGCCAGCCGCTACGGCGACCCGAACGACTATGTGCTCGGCTCGAATATCGCCGGGTTCACCAAGGTGGTTGACGCCATGATCGCCCAGGGGCTCGTTTGAACCACCGCCGTCGTCGCAGCTAACAAGCAGCGCCGCGACAGAATCTATTAACATCAAAGGCACGACAGGGGAGCGCCACCGGGGCGCTGAGAGTGCGGTACGGGCCGCTGACCCTCGAACCTGAACCGGTTAGCACCGGCGGAGGAAGTCGAGCTTTACCTCTCCTCGCATCTCGATGCGAGCCCTCCATGCACAGTGGAGGTACATATGCGTCGTCAAATCCGATTCATCACGGCCGCTGCCACAGTCGCGCTCGCGCTCAGCGGTTGCAGCATCAACGTTTCGCCAAACAGCGAAGCAACCGGTACCGATGGCACCGGCAGCACTGTCACCATCCTGACGCACGACTCGTTCCAGATCACCGAAGAACAGATTGCCGATTTCGAAACGAAAACCGGCTACAAACTGGTAACCACCGCCCCCGGAGACGCCGGCTTCGTGGTGAACCAGCTGCTGCTGGGCAAGGATGCACCGACTGTTGACGGAGTGTTTGGCATCGACAACTTCTCGGCAACCACCATCGCTGACGCCGACGTGTTGAGCGACTATCAACCGGCCGGGTTGCCCGAAAGTGCCGCCGACTACGCGGTAGGAGATGCCCTCATCCCGATCGACCACGGTCAGGTGTGCATCAACATCGACCGTGACTGGTTCGCCGAACACGGTGTCGACGAGCCCACGAGCCTCGACCAACTCACCGACCCCGA
Source organism: uncultured Gulosibacter sp. (assembly GCF_963509965.1). Lineage (NCBI taxonomy): Bacteria > Bacillati > Actinomycetota > Actinomycetes > Micrococcales > Microbacteriaceae > Gulosibacter > uncultured Gulosibacter sp. Next base: position 3,093 of record NZ_CAUPDE010000003.1, on the reverse strand, counting down.
ATACGCGAAGCTGCTGGTGATCACCGACCCGAGCTCTTCATCACCCGGTCTCGCATTCCTCGCCGGAGTTGTGACCAAATACGGCGATGGCTGGCAGGATTACATCTCGAACCTGCTTGAGGGTGGCACCCGCGTGGCAGCCGGCTGGTCGGATGCGTACTACAGCGACTTTTCGGGGTCAGAAGGCAAGGGCGATTACCCGCTGGTGCTGAGCTACGCCTCATCGCCGGCCGCCGAGGACGGCAAGACCAGCAACCTCGAGGCGAGCTGCGTCGACCAGATCGAGTACGCCGGTGTGGTTGCCGACGCGAAAAACCCCGAGGGTGCGCAAGCATTCATCGACTACCTGCTCAGTGACGACTATCAGGCCACTATCCCCGAGCAGATGTACATGTACCCGGTCAGCGACCAGGTGGCGCTGCCCGAACAGTGGGCAAAGCACGCCCAGCCGTCGAGCACCCCGATCGAAGTAGACCCCGCCCGGGTTGCTGCCGAGCGCGAGAGCTGGCTGAACGATTTCGCGAAGCTGAGCGAATAGCGAAATGAAGCGCCGCGACGGGCTGTGGCCCCTGTGGCTGGCGGCCGGCCTCATTCCGGCAGCACTGCTTGCGGTGCTGTTTGTGTGGCCGGTCGCCGCCATGTTCGCCCGCGGCCTCAGCGACGGGGACGGGATTGATTTGTCGGTGGCGGGCGCCGTGCTCACCGACGGGCGCACCTGGCGTATCGTCGCGCAAACGCTGGGAATGGCGGCGGCCGCGACCATCGGCTGCGTGCTGCTGGGAGTGCCGGGCGCCTGGGCACTGTATCGGGTGCGGTTCCGCGGTCAAACCGCCCTGCGCATGGCCGCAACGATGCCGTTCGTGTTGCCCACTGTCGTGGTTGGTATGGCGTTTCGGTCGCTGGGGCTTGAGGGCAGCATCACCGCCGTCGTGCTGGCCATGATGTTCTTCAATTACGGTCTCGTGGTGCGCACAGTCGGCACGCTATGGCGAGGGCTCGACTATCGGGCTGCCGAGGCAGCCGCCACGCTCGGTGCCGGGCCGGCGCGGGTGTTCGTCACGGTAACGCTGCCGCAACTGATGCCCGCAATAGCTGCCGCGGCGAGTCTTGTGCTGCTGTTTTGTTCGACTGCCTTTGGCATCGTTCGCACCCTGGGTACACCCGGTGTTGGCACTCTCGAAACCGAGATCTATCGCCGGGCTATGGCGGTGGATCTTCGCACAGCGGCGGTGCTGTCGTGTCTGCAATTGGTGATCGTGGCGCTAACGGTCACCGCCTCAAATGCGCTTACTCGCCGCAACCAACAGCCGCTGCGACAGCAGCAGCCGCGATTGCGGCCACTCACCGCCCGCACCTTACCCGCGGTGATTGTCACGGTCGTGGTGATCACCGGATTGATCACGCTGCCGCTTTTCAGCCTGTTTCGCGGCGCGTTCACGGTCGGCGGCGAACTGAGCATCGCAAACTTCACCAAACTCGCCACTTCGGGAGACGGCTTCGGTGGCGGGGTGACAGTGCTCGCTGCGCTCAACAACTCGCTGCGCATCGCCACGGATGCGACGGTGCTATCGCTGATCATCGGGGTTCCGTTGGCACTGCTGCTCTCGCGCCCCAACGCCTCCCGACTCACCCGGTTGCTTGATGCCGCCATCATGCTCCCGTTGGGAGTTTCGGCGGTGACGGTGGGATTCGGCATGGTGGTGTCGATCCAGGTTGCCTGGCCGGCATTGGCTGTTTCGGGTGCGCTTGTGCCTGCGGCCCAGGCGGTGATTGCGGTTCCTATTGTGGTGCGCCTGCTGGTGCCGGCACTGCGGGCCGTCGATCACCGACAGCGTGAAGCAGCGGCGGTGCTCGGTGCATCGCCGCTGCGGGTATTGATGACCATTGATGGAGCCGTACTCGCGCGCATGCTGGGGCCGGCGGCCGGGTTTGCTTACGCGCTTTCGCTCGGCGAGTTTGGTGCCACCGCTTTTTTGGCGCGCCCAGAATCACCCACTCTGCCGGTGATGATCGTGCGGCTGCTGAGCCGTCCAGGTGAGTTCAATTACGGGATGGCCATGGCTGGTGCGGTGGTGCTGGCGCTATTGACCGGAGTGATTCTGCTGCTGAGCGATCAATTGCGGCCGCGGCAGCTTCCTGGGGCACGTGGCGCGGTGAGCGCGCCAAATCAGATTCGGAAAGCGAGCACAGTATGACCGGTTCATCAAATACGTTGCCAGCGCTCCAGCTTGCAGCGGTCACGGTGGGGTACGAGCCGGGGCAGCCGGTGGTTGCCGACGCTAACTTCGAACTGCAGGCGGGTGAAATTGTGGTGCTGCTCGGTGCCAGTGGATGCGGTAAGTCGACGCTGCTGCGAGCGATTGCCGGTCTCGAACCGGTGCAGTCGGGACGCATCCTGATGTCGGGCGAAGACGTAACTGATGTGCCCACTCATCGCCGTGGTTGCGGCATGGTTTTTCAGGATGCGCAACTGTTCGCGAATCGTTCGGTGGCGCGCAATATCGCGTATGGCCTAGAGGTGCAGCGGGTGCCCGAGTGTGAACGACGTAGACGCGTGACAGAGCTACTTGAGCTGGTGGGGCTGCCGCAAGTGGGCGAGCGACAGGTGTCACAGCTGTCGGGGGGTCAGGCCCAGCGAGTGGCGCTGGCTCGGGCGCTGGCGCCGCGCCCGCGGATCATGCTGCTTGACGAACCTTTCTCGGCACTTGACCGCGCACTGCGCGAGCGGCTTTCGGTAGAGGTGCGTGACATTCTGCGCGGCCAGGGCACTGCCGCGGTGCACGTCACCCACGACTGGGAAGAAGCCCGCACAGTGGGTGACCGCATCGTTGAGATTCGTGACCGCGTTTTGCACCCGCAAACCGCCTAAACAAGCTCGACACGCCCGGGAAATGGCTGCAAGTTGCATAACGGGTCGGAAGTGCGTAAATTAATCCTTTGTCGCCACGAGATGCCGAGCGCCACAGAGCGCGAGGGTCACGAAACCGGATTCTACCGGTAGGCGACCAGAACTACCACTCCCGGTGAAGCTGATGCAGTTGTTGTGTTGGTGGTGTTGGGGTGTGTTTGGTCCTTGAGAACTCAACAGCGTGC